>CAYVPZ010000724.1:0-2780 GCA_964453955.1 uncultured Solibacteraceae bacterium
TGTTCGAGCCAAGCTGGTGTGGACGATCAATGCGCGCGACGAGCTGTTCCAAACCCCCTTTGCGGCGCTGGCGGTCACCGCCGGCCCCTCCCCCATATATCTGATTGAGCGCCACGAGATCCGCCAGACGTCCGGGATGACGGCAAGCGGCCAGGAGCGCGAAGGCCCGCCGGCGAATGTGTTCCTGGGCGTCGGGGACGGCGTGTACAACACCGCCGACCCGCGCTGGAAGCCGCGGCTGTTCGGGTGGATGATGCCCGGCGCGGACGGAGAACTTCCCCGGTTGGCGGGCACCGGCGTGGAACTGGAGGCCTGCTCGCGCAGCGCGCGCCTGGACGCGGTGCTGCTCCGCGGCCTGGACGCTTCGGATGCGGAGTTCCGCGCCGCCCTGGCTCGGCGGCCGGCCATCATCCATCTGGGGACGCACGTGGTCCAGGGGGCGGATGGCGCCGCGCTCGTGCTGGGCATGGATGGCCAGGGACGCCGGCAACTGCTGACCGGCGCCACCATCAGCGGCTTCGAGGTTCCGGGCAGCATCGTGGCCATGAGCGGATGCGGCTCCGGCGCCGACGGAGGGGGCCCCGGGTCGGACATGCCGCAACTTATGCGCGCATGGCTGACCGCCGGGGCGCGTGTGGTAGTGGGGACAAGGTGGACGGTGGAGGACGATACCGGTGAGTTTTTCCGGGAGTTCTACCGCCATCTGGACAGGGACTCGCGGCCGGGACCAGCGGCAGCGCGCGCGCTCCGAGCCGCGACCCTAGACATGCTGCGGTCGGGAACATGGCGCGCCAGACCAACCTACTGGGGCACGTTTCTGGCCGTGGAAAAGGAGTAGAGGGAATGGAAGGGCTCAGTTTCGCGGAAGCTCGAAGACCCGAACCAGAGACCGAACGGGAAGAGGGTGAAGTGACGGAGGACCAGGCCCAGGAAACGAACGCCGCCGAAGCGGCGAACAACTGGTCCGACCTGGTGGAGCGGATTCGCCGCGACGACTCCTCCGGCATGGAGGAGCTCTACCGCATTTTCGCCCGGGGCATCCGCTTCTACTTGTGCCGTCAACTGGGCCCGCAGGAGTTGGACGACCGGGTCCACGACACCTTTCTTATCGTGGTGCAGGCCATCCGCCGTGGTGACCTGCGCGAGCCGGAGCGCCTCATGGGCTTCGTGCGGACCGTGGTGCGCCGCCAGGTGGCCGCGCACATCGACGAACTGGTGCACAGCCGCCGCGAGGAGGTGGAGATCGACATCAACGCGCGCCTGCCCGATCGCACCTGGAATCCCGAACAAAGCCTCGCCTCCCGTGAAAACATCGCCCTGATGCGCCGGGTGCTGCAGTCTCTTTCCCAGCGCGACCGCGAAATCCTGATCCGTTTCTACCTCCAGGAGGAGACCCAGGAACAGATTTGCCGCGAGATGGAGCTCACCGAGACGCAGTTCCGGCTGCTCAAGTCGCGGGCCAAGGCGCGTTTTGGGGAGCTGGGGAAGAAGAAACTGCAGCAGAAGGCGCTCAGCGCACTTTTTGTGAGAACCTATTCCTCCCTGCGCCACTAGGGCCTATAGGGCTAGTCCCGTTCCACTCTGGGGGGACAGCCGGGCGGGAACGAGGCGTTATGTCCGTGGGCAGGTGTGCGCAATTCAGTGACGAACTGGTGGAGCGCTACTCGCTGGGCCGGCTCACCGAGCAGGAACGGGATCTTTTCGAGGAGCATTTCCTGTTGTGCGAGGCCTGCCAGCAGCGCCTGCAGGCATCCGATGAGTACGTGGCCGCGGCAAAAGCCGCGGGGGCGCAACTGGCTCGCCGCAGGCCGGCGAGGGCGGCAACGGCCGGGGGTTTGGGGTTTTTTCGGCCCGCCCTGAGTTTGCCGGTGGCCCTGGCCGTGGCAACGGCCGGGATTGGCGGCCTCTCGCTGTTCCTGTTGTGGCAGCCGGCTCCGGGTATCCTGGAGACCTCACGGGTTTCCCTGGCAAGCCTGCGGGCCGCCGGCGCCGTTCATCGCACGAAGCCCGCCCGCCGGTTGATCCTCGATATCGATACCTCCCGGCTTCCCGCAAACTGCGATTGCCGCTTGCAGATTGTCGATCGTCGCGGACAACCCCTGTGGGAACAGCGGGTTCGCGTGGACGGTCCGGCAATCAGCGTGGAGGTCGACCGGGTGCTCGCGACGGGCCGGTACTGGGTACGGCTCTATGGGCCGGAGTCTTCCGGCGATCCGTGGCGCGAGTACGGCTTCGAGATCGACTAAGGCTCTAACAATGCGCCCCCCCGGTCGATATGACCAATTGGGGGCGAGATGAAATCCACCACCGCGATTTCCGCCGATACGGTGCCCGTAATCGGCCGCCTCGCCAGCCAATCCCGCTTTGCCTCCTTTTCCCCCGTTGCGCTTCGCCTGATGCGGCTCATCAACGAGGAGGCGTCTTTCTCCGATCTGGCGCGCCTGATCGCCACCGATCCCTCCATCTCCACCGAGGTGCTGCGACTTTCCAATTCCTCCCTGTTCAATCTGCGCGGCGAGATCCGCAGTATCCTCCACGCTCTGGCCATCATCGGGAGAGACCGCACGGAGATGATCGTCTTCACCGCGTGTCTGTGGCGGTTCCTGCCGCGCGCGCCGGGCAGCGAGCTGATCCGCCGTTGCTGGCGCCACAGCCTGGCGTCGGCGCTGCTGTGCGAGCACCTCACCGATTGCGTTTCGCGCATGGATCATGCTTACACCGCGGCGCTGCTGCATGGCGTGGGGCAGCTCGCTTTGACGACGGAGTTTCCGACGCAGTAC
>CAYVPZ010000725.1:0-2775 GCA_964453955.1 uncultured Solibacteraceae bacterium
CTGGCTTTTCCTTCGTCGTGATCCTCTCCATCGCGCTCGCGTTTGCCGCCAATGCGACGGTCTTCAGCGTGGCTAACGGGTTGCTGTGGGGAGTCCTTCCCGTCCGGGACCCAGGCCGCGTGGTCATGTTCTCTGAGGGCACCTCGTTTTCTTATCCCGACTACGTCGATTATCGCGACCAGACTGGCGCGATGTTCGAAGGTGGCATAGCGGCGCACTTTCCTCTCATTCCCGCGAGCATCGGCGGCAAGGGATCGCCGGAGCGAGTCTGGGGCCAGTCCGTCAGCGGCAACTTCTTCCCGACGCTGGATGTGCCGATGACGCTCGGCCGTTCCATTCTTCCCGAAGATGACACTATCGCTCGCGGCCACGTGGTCGTGCTGAGCAGCGGCCTGTGGCGGCGACGCTTTGGCGGCGACCCGAACATTCTCAACCGCGACGTTGCGCTGAACGGACAGCACTACACCGTGGTGGGAGTCGCACCCCCAGGCTTTTATGGCGTCGATCGCGGCATCGTTTCCGAGTTTTGGGTGCCCCTTGCTGTGTCGGAAGAAATTCTGCCGGACCTGACGGCGGACGGCAGCACCATCAACCAGCGGAATAATCAATGGCTCATGCTCGATGCGCGGCTCAAACCTGGAGTCACTCGCGCCAGGGCTCTTATCCTCGTCAACGTTGTCAAGAAGCGCCTCGACGACGCCTGGCACAAGGATGAGAAGACGCACGAAAAGATCACGCTGCAAGTAGCGGGCGGCCTCATTGCCGGCTCCGCCACACCGGCATTCACGCTGATGGCGGTCCTGATGATCGTGGTGGGGCTGGTGCTGCTGGTCGCCTGCGCCAACGTTGCCAACCTGCTGCTGGCCCGCGCCACCGGCCGGCAAAAAGAAATCGCCATTCGGCTCGCGATCGGGGCTGGGCGTCGTCAGCTCGTCCGCCAGCTGCTGATCGAAAGCTTTCTCCTCTCGCTCGCAGGCGCTGGCTTCGGATTTCTGCTGGCTGCTGTGGCCGCTCGCGCCATCTCCAGTTTCAAGCTTCCCCTGCCATTCCCGATTGCCTTCGACTTCAACGTCGATTGGCGCGTCGCCCTTTTCACACTCGGATTGTCGGCGATTACTGCCCTGGTGTTTGGGCTGGTTCCGGCGCTGCGCGCTTCGCGCCCCGACCTGGTCGGCTCCCTCAAAGATGGCCCCGCGGCCCTGGGACGCGGCGGCCGATCGCGCATGCGCAACACCCTGGTGGTGGTGCAGGTCTCGCTCTCCCTCGTACTTCTGACTACAGCGGGACTGTTTCTTCGCAGCCTCGGCAATGCGTCCTCCATCGACATTGGGTTCAAGCCTGGCAACATGCTGATCATGTCGGTGGACCCCAAAATCCACAACTACTCGCACGACAAAACCGTGCAGTTCCTCTCGCAGCTGCGCGACCGGGTGTCGGCGCTTCCCGGCGTTCGCTCCGTGAGCTTTGTGGGCATAGTGCCGCTCAGCATCGGCTCCGCCGAGAACAAGTTCGACGTGGACGCAGCAAAGGGTCACCCCGCACACAATGTCGTGGCCATCGTCAACACGATCGGCACCGGATATTTCCAGACCATGGGTATTCCTTTGCTGCGCGGCCAGGACTTCGCCGGGCAGGACTTTACCTCGCACGACCTTACCTCACACCCTGGCGGCCAGCCAGCCCTCATCATCAACGAGACCATGGCCGCGCATCTGTTTCCTGGCCAGGATCCCATCGGTCAAACCATTCGCCAGGATAAGTCCACTTACACGGTCGTCGGCGTTGCCCGTAACTCGAAATCGCGCACCATCGGGGAAAAGCCGCTCGACGCCGCGTATCTCTATCTGAATGCCGCGCCGGAAAAGGCCACCAGCTTTTTCGGAACCACCATCCTGGTCAAGACTTCGATGGATCCTCGCGCCCTGGCTTCCTCCGTGCGCGAACAGATCGTCGCGCTCGATCCGAATATGGCGGTCTTCAATGCCGAGACCATGCAGGAGCACGTCGATAAATCGCTGCTTCTGCCGCGCATCTCCGCGCTGCTGCTGGGAATCTTTGGAGCGATCGGCCTGACCCTCGCCGCTATCGGGCTCTATGGCGTGATGAGTTATTCGGTGCGGCGGCGCACGCGCGAGATCGGCATCCGCATGGCGCTGGGCGCAAAACGTCCGACCGTCCTGAAAATGATCCTTCGTCAGGGGCTCGTCCTCACCGTTATCGGGCTGGGCATCGGGCTTGCTATTGCCCTGGCGCTGGGACGGTTCACCGCCAGCGTGCTCTACGGCACCAGTGGAACCGATCTGCTGACGTTCGTGACTGTCTCGCTGGTGCTGCTCGCGACTGCAGTCGCGGCGGTCCTGGTTCCCGCCCTCCGCGCGGCGCACGTCGAACCGACGACCGCGCTTCGCTACGAGTAGGCCGGCAACTACGAGCAGGAGCTCCGGTGCGCCGGAGTCTCCTTGTTCGTTGCGAAGAATCCTGATCCATGTAAGTCAGGGTATTCCGGGCGGGCGCGCTGCTTCGGCGTTCGATGGTAGATTATGAGTTTTGGACGTCCTTAGCCGACGCTCATGCTTACTCGCCGATCCCTCGTCAGGGCTATTCCCGCAGCCCTCGTCGCGGCCCGTGGCGGTTTTCCGCAGCCGCTCGCCACCGCTGGCGCCACCGGGACCAGTCTGCCCGCGCGCGACGCCTTCGTCACGCCGCAGTTCGAGGTCTGCCTGAACAACGCCCGCTGGCATCCTCTCTCGATCGGTGCCAGCAAGGCAATGGAGG
>CAYVPZ010000726.1:0-2771 GCA_964453955.1 uncultured Solibacteraceae bacterium
CTGGCCACGCTCCACCACGAAAGCGCCCGCGCCGTCGCCGAACAGAATGCAGGTGGCGCGGTCGGTGTAGTCGATGATGCGCGACATGGTGTCGGAGCCGATCACCAGCACCTTGCGATGCGCCCCGGCGCGGACCATGTTCGCGGCATTGTTGAGCGCGTACAGAAAACTGCAGCAGGCGGCGATCAGGTCGAATCCCCATGCGCCTTTCGCGCCCAGCTTGTCCTGTACGATGCACGCCGTGGACGGAAACAGCATGTCCGGCGTCACCGTGGCCACGATAATCGCCTCGATGTCGGTGGCGTCGATCCCGCGGTTTGCCAGCGCGATCTTCGCGGCCTCGATGGCCATGTCGGACGTGGCCACCCCGGGGTCGGCGATGTGCCGCGTGTGAATGCCGACACGCTCCAGAATCCACTGATTCGAGGTGTCCACCATCTTTTCGAGATCGAAGTTAGTAAGCAGGCGGGGCGGAGTGTAGCAGCCTACCGCGCTGATCTTCGCGTTATGCAACAGAAAGCCTCCAAAAGTTCCAGAATACAGGACTCGGGCCGGGTTTGGGTGACCGCGTCAAAACAAACCGTGCTATTGCGACGGCGGCTGCGCTTCGCCTATGAAGCGGGACCCAACCAGCGCCGTTCCGCCATCGACGTTCAGCACCGCGCCGGTGATATAGGCCGCTGCCTCGGAACACAGGAACAGCGCGGCGGAGGCGATCTCGCCGATCTCCGCGAATCGCCGCAGTGGAACGCCCGACCTCGCCGCGTCTCGCGCCCCCTCGGTCGGCGCAAGGCGGCGCATGCCCTCGGTGCCGTCCACCGGGCCGGGCGCGATCGCGTTCACGCGCACGCCGGAGGGTCCCCACTCGAGGGCCAGCACCTTGCAGAGCATTTCGACGCCCGCCTTGGCGGCGCAGACATGGGCCTGCAACTGGTACGGCTGCGCGCCGTGCGTCGCCGAGATGGCCAGCACCGACGCGCCGGGTTTGCGCAGGTGTTCCCACGCCAGCCGCGCGCTGTTGAAGGTGCCGAGCAGGTCGATATCGACCACGGATTTGAAGCCGTTCGGCGACATGCCGATGGCCGGCGCGGGAAAATTGCCCGCGGCGCCGCAGACCAGAATGTCGATCTCGCCCCAATTTTCGCGGACCGATCGCAGAGCCGCTCCGGTTGCCGCGGCGTCGCGCACATCGGCAGGGCAGCCGCGCACAACGCCCCCGTGGGCGGCCAGGGCTTCGATCGCCGCCTGCACTTTCTCCGGATTGCGCCCCTGTACGGCTACGCGCGCGCCCTGCCGCGCGAACAGTTCGGCAATGCCCAGACAGATCCCGCTGGTGCCGCCGGTGATGTAGGCGTTTCTGCCGGCGAGGATGCCTTCGCGAAAGACACTGATCATGCGCGCAGCATCGCACGATCGCAGCGTGGCGTCAAACCCCGCTGGCGCCGCCTTCTGCGCGGCCCATCGAATTACGCAAGTGTTACAAAGGTTTGGCGCAATCGCCGTTAGCCTGAAGTTGCGAGCTGTGATGACCACCATTGAGGCAGTTGCGGAGTTGCGCCGGGAATTCGCCCGCCGCGGCTGGGACAAAAAGGCGACGGGCCGGATTGTGTTCCAGCTATTGATCCACGTGACCATCGCGGTGGCGGGCATGGCCATCTTCATCGTCTGCCACCACCCGGCGTTGCGCCTGCTGGGAATCGTGATCTCCACCTTCGGCTGCATGGGCGTGGGCACCAACACGCACACCTCCACGCATTACGCCACCAGCGATAAACGCTGGGTGAACGAAGCGCTCAGCTATTTCGGCTACCCGATGTTTGTGGGCCTGTCGGCTACATACTGGTGGCACAAGCACGTGGTGCTGCATCATCCGGCGCCGAACGTAGTCGGCGTTGACAGCGACGCCGACCTGTTGCCGTTCTTCGCGGTCACGGCGGATGAGGTGAACGCCAGCTCCGGCCTGCTTCGTTTCTATTACCAGCACCTGCAGTTCTGGCTGTTTCCGCTAGTGCTCGCGCTGAACGATTTCGGTATACAGATGGCCGGGTGGGCGTACCTCATACGAATGCTCTGCCATTCCAAAGGGCGCAAGCCTGCCCACTGGATCGACCTCGGCGCCCTGGTCCTGCATTATGCGATCTGGATCGGTGTGCCGCTCCTGTTCCTCCCCTGGCCGGCGGTGGTCGCATTCTATGTTCTGAGAAACATTCTGCTGGGGTACGCGATGTACGCGATCCTGGCGCCTGGACATTTCCCCGCCGAAGCGCAGCGCTCGACCGATGGGGCCCGGCAAAGCGCCGGTTTTTTCGCCGCCCAGACCGCCGGAACCGTGAGTTTCCGGACCGGCCGGGTGGGCCGGTTCCTGTGCTCGGGCCTCGAGTACCAGGTTGAGCATCACCTGTTTCCCAGTATCAGCCACGTCCACTATCCGCAGGTCAGCGTGGCGGTGCGGGAGTTCTGCGCGGCGCATGGACTGCCCTATCGTTCGTACACCTGGGCCCAGGCTTTATGGAAGAGCTGGGAGGTGCTGCGTTTCCCGCAGCAGGTGGTGGGAACGGCGCAGGTGCCGGTCCCCACCAACGCCGCTCCCTCCTCAGTCTAGTGGCTGCGCCGCCCGGTGTTGCCGCGCGGCCAGCGGCGGTGCTACCATTTTCGACAGATGAACACCGAACATATCCTTGCACTTTTGATTGCGGAACGGGACAAGCTCAGCCGGGCTATCGAGGCGCTGGGGGCGACCGTAAAACGTCGCGGCCGGCCCCCCAAGAACC
>CAYVPZ010000727.1:0-2749 GCA_964453955.1 uncultured Solibacteraceae bacterium
GCCAGAATGATGCCCAGCAGGGTCAGAAAACTGCGCAGCTTGCTGCCGCGGAGCGAATCGATGGCCACCGACGCGGCCTCGGTGAATGAAGCAGTGCCTCTCATTATTCGTACCGAAGGGCCTCCACCGGATCGAGGCGGGCCGCTTTATTGGCCGGCCAGATCCCGAAAAACAAACCTACCCCCACCGAAACCCCTACCCCGAGCACGGCCGCCCACAGGGGCACCGCCGTCGGCAGGGACGGAAACACCAGACGCACCACCGTGGCCAGCAGCCAGCCTAGGGTCATGCCGATCAGGCCGCCCAGTCCGGTGAGCACCACCGCTTCGGTCAGGAACTGCAGCACGATATCGCGGCGGCGCGCGCCGATGGCCTTGCGCACGCCGATCTCGCGAGTGCGCTCGGTCACCGACACCAGCATGATATTCATGACGCCAATGCCCCCCACCAGCAGGCCCACCGAACTGAGCGCGATCATCACCATGGCCACCATTCCGGTGATGTTATGAAACCGCTCCAGCATTTGTTCGGCGGTGGAAATGGAGAAATTGTCCGGCTTGTCGAAGGGAACATGCCGCTCCAGACGCAGCACCGCGGCGGTCTCGTCGATGGCGTCGGCCAGTTGCCCGGGCTTCGCCACCACGATCAGCATGTTCTCGTTCGCCTCCGGCATCACCTTCTTCATGGTGAAGTACGGCAGCAGCACGCGGGTGTCGTCCTGGCCGAGCGAGTTGGGCGGCCGCTTCATGACGCCGATCACCTCGAACGGGTGACCATCCACGGCGACCCACTTCCCGATGGGGTTCTCGTCGGCCATCAACGCTTTGGGCACGTCCTCACCCACTACCGCCACCGGTGTGTGATGCGCGTTATCGTAGTCGCCGAAGAAGCGGCCTGCTTTGATATCGGCCGAGCCGCCCGCCTGATACGACTCGTCCGTGCCGCCCAACTGCAGGTTGTAAACTTCGTTTCCCTTGTACCTGGCAACGTCCTGGCCGGAGCCGGTCAGCGCCGCCGGGGGGAACAGGAACGGGCTCACCCGCAGCACCGAAGGGCAGCGTTCCTGGATGGCCATCGCGTTCGCGTAGGTGAGCGGTTTGCGCTGCAGTTCCTCCGGCGTGAAGCGGCCCCGGAACGCGAACTGGAACTTGAACACCACCGCGTTGTTTGGACCGAACCCGCGCAGGATGTCGGTGATGGCGCCGTCGAGCCCGACGATTACCGAACCCACCGCGATAATGGTTCCGGTTCCCATAATCACGCCCAGCACGGTCAGGAAAGCACGCATCTTGTGTTCCCGGATGGTATTCAGGGCCAGCAGGATGGTGGAGAAGAAGACCCGGTTCCTCATCGCTCCTGCCTCAGTGCTTCAATCGGGTCCATTTTCGCGGCCCGCTGCGCCGGGTAGATGCCAAAGAACAGTCCCACCACGGTGGAAAGGCCGACTCCGATCAAAACCGAACTCGGCGGAACGGCCATCGGCACCGGCGTTAAGTTCCGCACCAGGATGGCCACCGCCCACGCGATAATCACGCCCAGCAGACCCCCAGCCGCGGCCAGCATCGAGGACTCCACCAAAAACTGATAGAGGATATCGACGCGCCGCGCGCCCAGGGACTTGCGAATGCCGATTTCCCGCGTCCGCTCCGTCACCACCGCCAGCATGATGTTCATGATCACCACGCCGCCCACCACCATGAAGATGGAGACGATGGCCACCGCGGTGGACGCGATCACGCCGGTAAGCTGGTCCCACGCGGTCAGCAGCGCGTCGGAGGAGATCACGCTGAAGGTGTCGTCCTGTTTCGGCCGAAGATGACGATACGCGCGCAGAAGCATGCTCACCTCCGCCTCGGCTCTCTCGATGGTGTCCCGGTCCAGCGCCCGCGCCACGTAGCGGATGCCCGTTCGCGAACTGTAGTACTGGAAGTAGGTGTGGACGGGGATAATCACATATCCGTCCTGCGACTGTCCGAACACGCTCCCTTTGGCCTTGGCCACCCCCACAACCTTCAGTTGACGGCCGTCCGCCTTGATGATCTTGTCGATAGGATCGACGCCCGCGAAGAACCGGTCCCGAATGTCCGGCCCGATCACCGCCACCGGCATATGGCGTTCGTCTTCCGTATCGGTAAGGAAGCGCCCGGCGGTCACCTCGATATTGTCGAGAATCCCATCGTTGGCGCTGGCGCCGGTCAGGGTGATGTCGTCGAGGCTGTCGCCCTGGTACGCCACCGTAACCGCCCGGCTGACCGACATCCCGATCTCCCGCACCAGCGTGACGTGGTCTTTCAGGAACTGAAATTCGTCGGCGCTGAGCTGCGGGTTCCTTTTCTGCATGAGCGCGAACTTCTTCGGGTCGAAATTCCCGATGAAGGCCATGCGCACGACGCGAAACCCGTCGGTGCCCATGGACGACAGGTTGTCGGCAATGTACACGTCCATCCCGTGAATCATGGACATGACTGCGATCAGCGTGGTGGTGGCCAGAATAATCCCCAGCAACGTGAGGAAGCTGCGCATCTTGCTGCTGCGCAACGAGTCGGCGGCGATATTGGCGGCCTCGCGAAAGGAGGCGGTGCCAGTCATGGGATTGGGGGGCCCTGTAGGGAATAACGAGATTGGTCCCCAACGTGTTCCATCCACTCCACAATAACCCGGTCCACCCAGAACCTCGGCTGGCCGTGCGCAATGAAGCCCACGTGCCCGCCGCAGTCCGGCGCCACCAGGGTCAGAAAGGGGTTGGTGG
>CAYVPZ010000728.1:0-2743 GCA_964453955.1 uncultured Solibacteraceae bacterium
CCGAAGCCATGGCCGGATAGGGAGCTTTCTCCGCCTGCGCTTCTGCCAGGCAGGCCGCGCCGGGCAAGACGGCCTGCAGGGTGAATATTAACGCTGGGAAACGGAACGTCTTGTTTTGCATTGCACTCTCCAGTATGCGCATTCTCCGCGGCAGGATCGGAGGGGTCCGGTCCCGAGATCGCGAGATGGTTTGGTTGAGATTAGATCATGAGAAAGCAGAAGCGGTCAATGCCCTCGGCGAATATGCGCCAGCGATCCCGGCCGGATCGCCGGCCACTCGTAGAATGCCCCGCCGACCGCTCCCGGCAAGTCCGCGTCCTGCCCGTTGCGGGATCAACAAGGTCCCTTCTACGTCCCGTCCTTCGTCTTCAGCGACTGCCGGGCGATTACCAGGCGCTGGATTTCGCTCGTCCCTTCGCCGATGGTGGTGCAGAGCTTGACGTCGCGTATGTGCAGGGCTGGCGGCTATATTTCTATTCGAACGAGGGCAACGAGCCGATGCACGTGCATGCGGTGAAGGGAGACGCCGAGTGCAAGTCCTGGCTGAACCCGGACGGCTTCGATATTACCGAGGAGTTCGAGTGGAATTGCACGCCGCGTCAGCGCCGCGAGGTACGACAGGTCATCTTTGAGCATTTCGACCAGATCATTGCTTCGTGGCGGGAGCATTTTGGAGGTGATCGTGCAGAGTAAGACCGGGCCGGTTTTGGCGAAAGCCATCGAGACCACATCAGAGGCGCTCATTGTGACCACGGAAGCAGGATCTGTCTCGATTCCCTGGGGAAGGTGCTCCGAACGGCTTGCCCGCGCCTCTCAGATAGAACGAAGTCGGGCGGAACTCTCGCCTTCCGGTTATGGGATCCACTGGCCGCTCATCGACGAGGATCTCGCAGTGGGCCCGCTGCTTCGGGAGGCTGGCTGAGGGGATTCAGGTGTCGTCTACAGTAGCTTCCCGATGCCGGGCCTCATGGCCCACAGCCTGCACTGAGCGAGATTGAGGGGGACCCAGGAGCCGTACGGCTACACCTGATACGTTCCGAACTGGTATAGGTATCGTTCCAGCTCGATCGGCTCACTAACATAGCGCTGCAGGATTGCCGCTTGCTCGGGCCCCACGTTGTAAACGAAGTACATCAATGGATCGTCGTCGGGAGGATGAAAAATCTCCTTCAGTTTCTCAAGCGGAATATACGTGATGTCAATCTCGCCGGCGTGGTCCTCCGTGTCCGGATAATAATTTATCCAAGACTCTCTGGATCTGCATGCCTTCTACGTCCCGTCCCGCGTCTTCAGCAGTTGTCTCGCGATTACCAGGCGCTGGATCTCGCTGGTGCCTTCGCCGATGGTGCAGAGTTTGACGTCGCGGTAGAACTTCTCCACCGGGTAGTCCTTGATGAACCCGTAGCCGCCGTGAATCTGGAGCGCGTCGTCGCACACGCGCACGGCCATCTCGGAGGCGAACAGCTTGGCCATGGCCGATTCCTTCGTCACCCGGCGATTCTGGTCCTTCAGCCACGCGGCGCGAAACACCAGCAGGCGCGCGGCCTCGATGTTCGTGGCCATGTCCACCAGCTTGTGCTGAATGGCCTGAAATTCGGAGATAAACCGGCCAAATTGCTTGCGATGCTGCGAATATTTGAGCGCGGCTTCGTAAGCGCCCTGCGCCGTCCCTACCGACAGCGCGGCGATGGAGATGCGCCCGCCGTCGAGCACGCGCAGCGAATCGACGAAACCCTCGCCGGCACGGCCGAGCAGTTGCGATTCGGGCAGGCGGCAATCGGCGAACAGCACCTCGCCGGTGGAGCTGGCGCGCATGCCCAGCTTGTTCTCCTTGCGGCCCAGCTTGTAGCCGGGCCAGCCGGTCTCGATGATGAACGCCGAAATGCCGCGGTTGGAGGCGGCGCGGTCGGTGACCGCCATGGCCACGCACACCAGCGCGTCGTGCGCGTTGGTAGTGAAGGTCTTGCCGCCGTTCAGCACCCAGCAGCCGTCCTCGCGAACGGCCATGCTGCGCGTGCCCGCCGCGTCGGAGCCCGCTTCCGGCTCGGTGAGAGACCAGCAGCCCAGCCATTCGCCCGAGGCCAGCCGGGGGATGTAACGGCGCTTTTGTTCGTCGTTGCCAGCGATGTAGATGTGGTTCGTGCACAGGGAGGTGTGGGCGGCGACGATGAGCCCGACGGCGGGGTCCACGCGGGCCAGTTCCTCGATGATGATGGCGTAGTCGATGTAGCTCAGCCCTGTGCCGCCGAGGTCTTCCGGGAAAATGGCGCCCAGCAGGCCCATGGCGGCCGCTTTCGCGATGGCCTCGCGGGGGAAGGTCTGGGTCTCGTCCCAGAGGGCCGCGTGGGGACGGATCTCGGCCTCGGCGAACTCACGCACGCTACGGCGCAGGTGCTCCTGTTCGGCAGTGATTTCGAATTCCATGGCCACGGCTCGGAAGCGGCCTGCGAGGCCGCCGCAGGCTGAGGGCCTGCCCCACATCCTCAGACGATCTTTTCGTTCTCCGCGTCCCAGTGTACCGTGCGCCCGGCGCGGTAGCTCTCCACCGCCATGCGGCAGGCGATGGAGACGCGATAGCCGAGGTCGAACGGGCAGGCCGGCTCGCGGCCGAGGCGGATGGAATCGAGAAAATCGCGCATGTGCGCGTGGGGGGGCGTGGGCGTGCGCCCGGTTTCCTCCACCCCCTGCGGGCGATTCACCTTTTGCGGCAGGTAGCGGATGTGCTGGCCGCGCTGGATGGCGC
>CAYVPZ010000729.1:0-2741 GCA_964453955.1 uncultured Solibacteraceae bacterium
GGCACGGGCGCGAGAACGCGGCCGCCGAGGTGCGCAGGTCCTTTGAAAGCTCGGATTACGGTCCGTTGTATCAGTGCGCGTACGAGATCGGGGCGCTGCAATTCCGCGCGCTGCACGCGGAACTGGTGGACTCCGGCAAAATGACCAACCGGCAATTTCACGACGCGGTGTTGCAATTGAACGCAATGCCCGTGGAAATGATTCGCGCGTCGCTGTTAAAGCAGAAATTACCGAGGGATTTTGTCCCGCAATGGAAGTTTTACGAGGAGACGCCGGCGGGCCGGCATTTGGCCGGCGCGGCCGCAAAATGAACAGGAGATTCATGCCAACCGATTGGAGTGGAGTCATCCCTGCCGCGACCACGGAATTCGAACCGGACGGGTCGCTCGCTCTGGAGGCGACAGGGTGCCATCTGGAGGCGCTGATGGAGGCCGGTATTCACGGTGTGGTGATGCTGGGCACGGTGGGCGAGAATACCTCGCTCGGTTATGAGGAGAAGCTCGACGTGGTGAGGGTTGCGCTGGAGGCGAGCAAGGGCCGTATCCCGGTTCTGGCGGGCGTGGCCGAGTACACCACCGAGCTGGCATGCCGCTTCGCGCGCGACGCCGAGCGCGCCGGCGCCGACGGGTTGATGGTGCTGCCGGCCATGGTGTACAAGTCCGACCCGCGCGAGACGGAGGCGCATTTCCGGGCGGTGGCGCGCTCGACGGGCCTGCCGGTGATGTGTTACAACAATCCGTCAGTGTACGGAGTGGACATAACGCCGGCGATGTTCGCGGCGATGATGGACGAGCCGAACCTGGCCGCCATCAAGGAGTCGTCCGAAGACGTCCGCCGGCTCACCGACCTGAAGAATCTCACCGGCGACCGCTATATTCTGATGCAGGGCGTCGACGATCTGGTTCTGGAGGGGATCATGCTTGGCGCGCGCGGCTGGATCTCCGGGTTGGCCAATGCGTTTCCGCGCGAGAGCTTGCAGCTTTGGGAGCTGGCCAGCGCGGGGCGTTTCGAGCAGGCGCTTCCTCTCTATCGCTGGTTCATGCCCCTGCTGCATCTGGACACCAGCCCCAAACTGGTGCAGTACATCAAGCTGGCGAATGCGGCGACGGGAATGGGCAGGGAGTACGTGCGCGCGCCGCGGCTGACCGTTGAAGGCGCGGAGCGCGAGAAGGTGCTGGAGATCATCGAGACGGCGATGGCCACCCGGCCGGTTCGCATGCCCATCGAACAGGGGGCGGATTGACGGCTGGCGCCAACGCAATCGCCAGAGTTCGCGTGGTGGATTCGCACACCGGTGGCGAGCCGACCCGGGTGGTGGTGGAAGGGGCGCCGGAGCTCGGGCACGGTTCCATGGCCGAGCGGCTGGAACGCTTCCGGCGGGATCACGACGAGTTCCGTTCGGCGGTGGTGAACGAGCCGCGCGGCTCCGATGTCATGGTGGGCGCGCTGCTGTGCGAGCCGCAGGATCCCACCTGCGCGGCGGGCGCCATCTTCTTCAACAACGTCGGCTACCTGGGCATGTGCGGCCACGGCAGCATGGGCCTGATGGTCACCCTCGCCCATCTGGGCAGAATCGGCCCGGGCGTGCACCGCATTGAGACGCCGGTGGGCATCATCGAGGCGGAACTCCACGCGGGCGGACTGGTGACTATCGAGAACGTGCCGAGTTTTCGGACGCTGCGGCAAATCGAAATCGAGGTGGTAGGGCAGGGAAGCGTGTGCGGCGATGTGGCGTGGGGAGGGAACTGGTTTTTTCTCACGCGCGGCCATGGACAGGAGATTGCGCTGGCCAACGTGCCGGCCCTCACCGGCGTTGCCTGGCGCATCCGGCGCGCCCTGCGGGAGAGCGGCATAACCGGCGCGGACGGCCACGAGATCGACCATGTGGAGCTGCTGGGCCCGCCGCAACGGCCCGACGCGGACTCCAGGAATTTCGTGCTGTGCCCAGGCGGCGCTTACGACCGGTCGCCGTGCGGCACGGGAACCAGCGCGAAACTGGCCTGTCTGGCGGCCGACGGCACGCTGAAAGAAGGCGAGACCTGGCGTCAGGAAGGCATTCTGGGCAGCGTCTTTGAAGGCCGGTACCGGATGGTGGGCGGGTGCGTCCGGCCGTCCATCACCGGACAAGCCTGGGTGAACGCCGAGGCCACCCTGGTGTTCGATCCCGGCGACCCGTTGCGCATGGGAATTCGCGGATGAACGGCCCGGCGGCCGACGTAGTGGTGATAGGGGCGGGCATCGTGGGCGCGGCCTGCGCGTGGGCACTAGCGCGCGACGGCCTGCGCGTGACCGTGCTGGAGAGCGGCGTTGCGGGCGGTGGCGCTACCGGCGCGGGCATGGGTCACCTGGTGGTGATGGACGGTTCCGAGCCTGAATTCACGCTGACCCGATATTCGCGCGATTTGTGGGTGAAGCTGGCGCCGGAGATTCCGCCGGAGGGCGAGTTCCGAAGGTGCGGCACCATTTGGGTGGCCGCGGACGAGGAGGAATTCGCGGCGGCAGTGAAGAAGCATGCCTGGTACGGCGAGCGCGGCGTGCGTGCGGAGGTTCTGGACGCGCAGGCTGTGGCGGAGGCGGAGCCGAATTTGCGGCCCGGGCTCGCGGGCGGGCTGCTGGTGCCCGACGATGCGGTGGTCTACGCGCCGTGGATCGCCGGCTGGTTTCTGCGGCGGTGCTCCGCTGTAACGCTGCGGGTTTGCGCGCCCGTGGCCACGGTGGATTCGAGCGGCGTTGTGCTGGCC
>CAYVPZ010000730.1:0-2732 GCA_964453955.1 uncultured Solibacteraceae bacterium
CACCGGCGCCAGCCGGGGCATTGGATACTCCATCGCACTGGCGCTCGCGGAGGCCGGCGCCGATGTGGCCATCAACTATCGCGCCAGCGCCGGCGCGGCCCGCGAACTGGAACAGCGCATTGTCGCGCTGGGCCGCCGCGCGGTCACCATTGAGGCGGACGTCTCGCTGGCCCCCGACGTCGCGCGTCTGGTGCAAACCGCGGAGGCGCGCCTCGGCGCGATTGACATCCTGGTCAACAATGCCGGCATCGCACGGCCGCAGAAGCTGGCGGACGTCACCGAGCAGGACTGGGACGAGCTGATCGCGGTCAACCTCAAGTCGTGCTTCCTGATGACCCAGGCCGTGCTGCCCGGCATGCGCGCGCGGCGCTGGGGGCGCATTATCAACATCTCGTCGGTGGCCGCGCACCTCGGTGGCGTGGTGGGACCGCACTATGCCGCGTCGAAGGCGGGCATGCTGGGGCTCACGCACTACTACGCGGCCGCGCTGGCCGCCGACGGCATTACCGCGAACGCAATCTCACCCGCGCTGATCGATACCGATATGGTGCGCGCCAACCTGAACGCCACGCCCGCGCGCATTCCCGTGGGACGCTTCGGCGAGGTGGACGAGGTGGCCAGCGTGGTGGTCATGCTGGCCGGCAATGCGTACATCACCGGCCAGACCATTCACGTGAACGGCGGCTGGTACATGAGTTGAACGCTACTGCGCCGGCGTCCGTACGCGTATGCCTTCCCCGACGGCCGGCCCGTCGTAGCGCAGCTTGGCGTTCAGCCACACGGTCATGTCGTGCTCCCAGTCGGGCACGCCGGGAATGGTATTCCACGAGTCGGTGGCGTGCGGGCCGTTGGGGATGCGGATCAAATCGCAATCGGCGCCGGCCTCGCGCAGCGCCTTGCGCAGATTCGTCGATTCGGAGAAATCCACTGACCTATCCATGTCGCCGTGGATCAGCAGGAACGGCGGCGCGTCCCTGCGCACATAAGTAATGGGCGAGGCCTCGGCCAGCGCCGCGGCTTCACCCTTCGCCTGGATCAACGGATCGAGCAGCGCGTGCATGTGAGCATTCACCAGCTTGCCGCGGAAATCGCTCGGGCCGAAGAGGGTGACCACGGCCTGCACATTGGCGTTCTCGCGATCGACGGGATCTTTGGCCGACGGGTTGCCGGGGGCGCCGATCAGGCCGGCCATGTTGCTGAGCCAGCCACCGGCCGACCCTCCCACCAGCGCGATTTTGTTTCGATTCGCATCCCAGTCCGCAGCGTGATAGCGGATGTAGCGAATGGCCCGTTCCACGTCCCGCAGCATGTCGGGATAAGGATATTTCGGCGCGAGACGGTAATTAATGGAGAACACCGCGTAACCGGCGGGCGCGAGGAACTCCGCGCAATACGCTTCGCTTCCGTTCCGGCTGGTGCCGCCGATGAATCCACCGCCGTGAATGATGATGGCCACCGGATGGGGGCCGGGGCCGGAGGGCGCGTAATAATCCATGGTCAGCTTTTCGCCGTCGGCCTCGCCGTAAGTGAAGATGCCGGTCACGAATTTCGAGCAGCACGGCGTCTGCACCGGCTTCGGCTCCATCAACTCGGCGCGCGTGAAGTTGGGATCGTACAGGTTGAGCTGGTATTTGCCGTCGCGGCCGATCTTCGGTTTCTCCGGCGTAAGACCGCGCTCCACCACGGTGCGATAACCGGCCTGCGCGTCGGGCACTCCCAGCGCCAGATGGTGCATGACGCCCAGCGTGCGGGGCGTCGGGTTATGCACGTTCAGCATGTACTCCAGCCAGTCGGCGCCGTCGGGGACGCGCATGTCCACCCAGTCGGCCACGCGGTCCTTCATGCCGCCGTGCCAGGTCTCGCGGAAGCCGAGAATGTCGCGGTAGAAGCGGTCCTCGGCGTCGCGGTTCTGCACGGTGAAACCGGCGTGGATGATGCGCTCGGAGACCCGCGTGGCGGCAAGGTCCTTACCGAAATCGCGGCCAAGCTGGGAACCCGGCAGATACTCGACGAACTCCACCAGGTGCCCGTCCGGATCGGTGAGCTGGAAGCTGAGGTCGCCATAGCGGTCGTGGGCTACGGTATCGGGAACCTGCACCCCGCGGGAGGCCAGATAGTCGCGCAGTTGTTGCGCGTTGGTGGTTTCGAAGGCGATGTCGATGAGCCGGTCCTGGGTCTCGCTGGTCAGTTCGGGGTAGACCTCGATGTACTGGTGATCGTTCACCTTGAAACACGCGCTCTTGCCGGAGCTGCACGGATCGGCGAATCCCAGCACGTGTCCATAGAAGTTGCGCGCGGCGGCCAGGTCGTTGGTGCGCAGGGCGACGTGCGCGACGCCGACGATGGGAGGCCGCTCGACGGCAGCCTGGGCGACGAGGCCGAATGAAAGGAGCAGAAATAGACAATTACGCATGGTAATCCCCGCTATTTGGCGTAAGTCCGGTGATGTGTCCGAAATCTGCGTTCATCGGCGTTAATCCGCGGCTAATAATTGGCCGCCGATGAACGCAGATGAACGCGGATAACAAGTTATCAGACATCCCTATTGAATTGTTGTCTCGGCCTGCAATCGCAGATCCCGCGAAGACGCGCCCACGTGCACCGTTCGCGGCCCGGTGGCCAGCGCCCACTTGTCCCCGGCCGTCGACCAATACTCGAGCCCGCGCAGCGGCACGTGGAGGGTTACGCTCCTGGTCCCACCCGCCGTCACGTTGACGCGGTCGAAAGCAACC
>CAYVPZ010000731.1:0-2722 GCA_964453955.1 uncultured Solibacteraceae bacterium
ATGCTCATCTGCTGCATGCGCGGGAGCGCGTCCGGCATGATGTCGCGCAACAGGGCGATGGACCACTGGGCCAGCAGCAGGCCGCAGGCCCCGCCAATCAGCGAAAGGATGGCGCTCTCGGTGAGCAACTGCCGCATAATCCGCAACCGCCCCGCGCCCAGCGCCGCACGAATGGCCATCTCGCGCCGGCGGCCGGCGGCCCTGGCCAGCAGCAGGTTTGCCACGTTCGCGCACGCCAGCAGAAGCAACAGCCCCACCGCGCCCAGCAGGACCATCAGCGGCGGCGCGAGGAAGCCGGCCACCAGCCGATTCGTGGGGATCACCTGGACCCCCCAGCCTTCATCCGCCGCCGGATATTGCCGCGCCAGGCGCTGCGCGATGCCGGTCATCTCCGCCTGCGCCTGGGCCACCGTGACACCGGGCTTCAGACGCGCGAAAACGGCCCGGTTGCGATTGCTGCGCTGGGTGCTGTTGGGGTCCATGGCCATGGGAGTCCAAACGTCGATGCGGCCGAGGAACATGGTCTTTTCGTTGGGCAGGACGCCCACCACGGTGCGCGGCACGCCATCGATGGTCAGGCGCCGGCCGAGAACCGACGGATCCCCATGCAGCTCGCTCCGCCAGAAACCTTCGCTCACCAGGGCCGCGCCGGGCCCGCCGGGAAGGTCCTCTTCGGAATTGAATTCGCGGCCGCGCACCGGCTTCATGCCAATGACGTCGAAGAACGCGGCGGAAGCCTTGCCGGAGGGAACGCGCCGGGGCTCGCGGCCGACGACCACATTGACGCCGTAGTCGGGGAGGGCATAGGCCGTCGCGGTTTTCTCGAAGGAATGGCTCTGTCGTTTCCAGTCGAGGTAGTTGGCTTCGGAGACGACAATCCGGGGCAGGTCGATTTTGGCGGTGGTCTCCCACAGGCTGACCACGCGGTCGGCATCGCGCAGCGGCAGCGGGCGCAGCAGCGCCGCGCTCACCATGCTGAAAATGGCGCTGTTGGGGCCGATGCCCAGCGCGAGCGCCAGAACGGCAACCGCGGCAAAGCCCGGGTTGGCCAGCAGCGTCCGGACGGCGTAGCGGATGTCCTGGACCATATCTGTTACTACGGTATCGGATGGGGCGGGGTTCGGGCGGTCCGAGGTATCTGTTACGCTCGTTCCGAGATGAAATTGCCCGGCGGAGAAGACGCCATCGTGGACATTGGCAAGCTGCGCGACTACGGTCGACGAGCTGCCTCGTACTATCGAATTGAGGGGCCGAATGGCTCAGATTGAGTTGCCGTCGGTGGTTGCGCTGGTCGAGGACGTGCCCGGTGGAACCTATGCCTCAATCGCGCTCCACGCCGACCAGTTGATGCGCCTTCACCACGAGCCGTGCCATCAGGCCGCCTGAGCCCCCCGTCGCTCGTGTCATTCCGGCAGCTTCTGGCCTGCTGCAACGGAAAGCGATGACTTCGGGTAATGGACGATTGCACGAGGTCGGGTACGACGTCCTCAGGCGGCTTCATAGATCACACGGCCATACTTGTGCGCCGGATAGGCAATTCCACCGAAGATGTCCTTCGATTCCTCGAATTTCTCGGTGGCGATGATAAACACGTCAAACGGGAAGCCGAGACCGCGCAGGGACTGGCGCAGCCTGACGTGTTCCTCGATGGTGTTGGAGGGCGCCGGAGAAACAACAAGCAGATCGATGTCGCTGTCGGGAGTCATGGCTCCCGTCGCGGCTGACCCGAAGAGGATGATGCGGTCCGGCAGAACGACGTTCAACAGCCGCCCCACGATTTCCTGAACCAGACTTTCATCGACGCCCATCACTGCCATCGGCACCACCTTACTCCGGCAGCTTCTGCTCGCCCGCAATCGTGAACTCCGCCGTCGCCACCGCGGCCGACGTTCCCGGCTGGCCGCCGCCGACGCTGAGACGATATGACCCCGCCGCAACCACACGATCCCCGGCTTCGTTCACCATGCTGAGATCGCGCGGCTCAAGCGTGAACTGAACATGCCGCGTCGCGCCGGCCTCGATATGCACCCGCTGGAAACCTCGCAACGCACGTATCGGGGCGCCGGGCAACGGCGGGAAGGTGAGGTACACCTGCACTACCTCGTCGCCCGCGGGACCGCTCACGTTCTTCACATCGGCTTCCACATGCAACAGTGAGCCCGCATCAATCGACGGCGTGCCCGATAGCTTCACGTTGCCGTACTCGAACTTCGAGTAGCTCAGCCCAAATCCAAACGGATAAAGCGGCTGGCCCTGGAAGTAACGATAGGTCCGCGCTTTCATCGAATAGTCGGTGAAATCGGGCAACTGCTCCACGCCCTTGTAGAAGGTCACCGGCAGACGCCCCGCGGGATTATTCACGCCCGCCAGCGTTTCCGCGATCGCTGCTCCGCCTTCTTCGCCGGAATACCAGGCTTCGACGATCGCATTGGCATGCTCGGCCGCCCAATTCACCGAGAGCGCGCTCCCGCTCATCAGCGCCACCACCAGCGGCTTGCCGGTTGCATGGACGGCTTTCAGCAGCTCCTCTTCTTCCCCGGGCAGATCCAAACTTGTGCGATCGCCGCCTTTGAAACCGGGCAGGTCGACGTCCATCTCTTCCCCTTCCAGATCGGACGTGAGCCCCACCACCGCAACGGTAACGTCGGCCTGCTTTGCCGCGGCCACGGCGCCCGCCAGCGCATCGGGAATCTCCCGCCGCCAGCTCAGCCTCTGGAACAGA
>CAYVPZ010000732.1:0-2715 GCA_964453955.1 uncultured Solibacteraceae bacterium
GTTCTGGGTGGCTTCGCCGAGGCCGATGTTGATGGAGACCTTCTCCAGCCTGGGCACGGCCATCACGTTCTTGTACCCGAACTCTTTGGTCAGAGCGGGCACCGCCTTGGTCTTGTAATGCGTTCTCAGGCGGGCTTCGCCCCGGCTCGCTTTGGGAGCCGACTGAGGCGCCGGCGCTTCCTGCTTTGCCTGCGCCGGTTCGGTATCTTTTCCCTTGGTCTTCTTCACGACGTACGCTCCGTCCTGCGCTTACTTCTTGTCCAGCGGCTCCCCGGTCCGGCGCGCGATGCGCACGCGGCGCGCGGTGGGCCCGCTGCCTTCCACGCGAACACCCAGCCGCGTGACTTTGTTGTCGGATGCCAGCACCATGACGTTCGAGACGTGGATGCCGCCTTCGCGTTCGGCGATGCCGCCCTTGATCTGTTTGGAGGGGTTCGGCCGGGTGTGATGCTTGGCCAGCATGACGCCCTCCACGATAATTCGCCCGGTGCCGCGATCCACCGAAATCACGCGTCCGGTCTTGCCCTTGTCGCGGCCGGAGATCACCTTCACCGAGTCGTCCTTGCGGATGCGGATCTTGTTGGGCGGGTCGGCCTTTTTCTTCTTCGCCACGTCAGATCACCTCCGGCGCCAACGATACGATCTTCATGAAGCGCTTTTCCCTCAGCTCGCGCGCCACCGGACCGAACACGCGCGTTCCCACCGGCTCGCCCAGCTCGGTCACCAGCACGGCCGCGTTCGAATCGAAGCGGATGTAGGTGCCGTCCTTGCGGCGGGTTTCCTTGCGCATGCGCACGATCACGCAGCGCACTACCTTGCCCTTCTTGATGGCGGAATCGGGCGCCGCTTCCTTCACCGCGGCGGTCACGATGTCGCCCAGGCCGGCGTGCAGGCCCTTGTCGCCGCCGCGCGGCAGAATGCACGAAAGCTTGCGGGCGCCGCTGTTGTCGGCCACCTCGAGAATGGTCCGCATCCCAATCATGACGGTTTCCTCTTCGTGGAAGCGGGAAGAGCCGATCCCGGCAAAACGACGGCGGGCGTGTCGAGGCCGATGGCCGAAGGCTCGATGGCCACCTGCACCGCGCGCCGTATGACGTCATCCAGCGTCCACCGTTTCAAACGGCTCATTGGCCGGCACTCCACTATGCGCACCGTGTCGCCCATCTTCGCGGTCTGCTGCTCGTCGTGCGCGTAGAACTTTTTCCGTTTGGTGACAACGCGCTTGTACAACGGATGCGGAACGCGGCGGATCACTTCCACCACGATGGTCTTCTGCATTTTATTCGAGACCACCAGACCCACCTTTTCGGTGCCGCGTCCTTTTGCGCCGGTTTCTTTCTCTTCGGCCATGGCTTACTTTCCCCTCTTCTTCGGCGACGGCGCCGGCGCGGTTTCCGGATGCAGCTCGCGCTCGCGCACCACCGTGGCCACGCGCGCGCGCTCTTTCCTCAATTCGCGGTACTTCTTGATACCGTCGGTCTGGCCCATGGCCAGTTGGAACTTCAGCCGGAATATCTGCTCGCGCGCTTCCTGGTCGCGCTTGCTCAGCTCCGCGCTGTCGAGGTCCCGGACTTTGTCCACCTTCTTCGCCATATCGATCTCTCCTGTTACAGGTGAGCGTCCTCGCGCACCACCAATTTGGTGGGCAGCGGCAGCTTCTGGGCGGCCAGACGCATGGCCTCTTCGGCGATGGCCCTCGGCACGCCCTCCATCTCGAACATGATCTTGCCCGGACGGACCACGCACACCCACTGTTCCGGCGCTCCCTTGCCCTTGCCCATGCGGGTTTCGGCCGGCTTCTTGGTGATGGGCTTGTCCGGAAACAGGCGGATCCACACCTTGCCGCCGCGCTTGATGAAGCGCGTCATGGCGATGCGGGCCGCTTCAATTTGCCGGTCGGTGATCCAGCCGCAGCGCATAACCTTCAGCCCGTAATCGCCGAAGGCCAGCGTGGACCCTCGCCACGCCTTGCCGGTCATGCGGCCGCGCTGCTGTTTTCTGAACTTCACCTTCTTGGGCATCAACATGGCTTAAATCTCCCGCAACTACTCGTTGCTCTTGTCGGGCTCCGAACCAGTTTCGGCCGCCGGCGTTTCCGGGGCGCTCTCCTTCAACTCCTGCTTCCAGGCCGGCTGCGGGGGCGGTTGCATGGGCGGAAGAATAGGCGGCACGGCGCGGACGGATTGTGGCAGGTCCACGGGCGGGGCCTGCATGATGGGCGCCTGAATGGGCACGCCCTCGCTCGGAGCCGCGATCGGCGGTGGAGCCTGGGCCGCCGGTCCGCGACGCTCGCCGCGTTCCGGACGGTCGCTGCGCTCGCGCCGGTCGCGCCGGCGCGGCTCGGGTTCGCTGCGCAGCCCGGTGCGCTTGGCCCCTTCCAGAATCTCGCCCTTATACACCCACGTCTTGATGCCGATCACGCCGTAGGTGGTGTAGGCCTGCGCGAAACCGTAATCGATGTCCGCACGCAGCGTGTGCAGCGGAAGCTGCCCCTGCAGATACCATTCGCTGCGCGCGATTTCCGCGCCGTTCAAACGGCCGGACACGCGAACCTTGATTCCCTTGCAGCCGAAGCGGAGCGCCGAATCCACCGCCTTGCGCATGGCCCGCCGGAACGCCACGCGCTTTTCCAGTTGCAGCGCGATGGACTCCGACACAAGCTGCGCGTCCAGTTCCGGCTTGTGCACTTCCTGAATGTCGATGAACACCTCGCGC
>CAYVPZ010000733.1:0-2707 GCA_964453955.1 uncultured Solibacteraceae bacterium
CGGTCGTCTCGGAGAAGAGCTCTTCGCCGATGTCTACTTTGTTTAGCGGGTCGGATTCCACCTTTTCGACTTTCTGGGTTTCCGGATCGAACAGCACCAGCGCGGCGAGGTCGGTGTCGTCGCCCTTGTTGGTCTCCAGATACACGCGCTTGCCGTCCTTGTTGAACCGCAGCGGGCCGCAGGTCTCGAACACCGTGCACGAATAGACTTTGGTGAAGCCGCTGTCATCCACGCGCAGGAGTTCCTGGTCGCCGTTGTCGGCCACGCGGGAGGCCAGGCGGAGGTTGCCCTTGAGATCGAAGTTCCAGCCGGCGATGCGCTCGGTGTTCTTGCGGATCAGGGTGCGTTCGCCGGTGGAGATTTTGAGCTTATAGAGGTCGTGCCAGGACTTGTCGCGGTCGTTGAGGCCTATGTAGATGACGTCGGGATCGTTCTTGGGGGCGGCGTAGAGCTCGACGCGCACGCCCTTCAGGACGGTGAGGTCGCGCGAGGGCGGGGCATCGGCGCCGGCCACGGGTTTGGCGGCGGGGTCGACGGCATACACGTTGTAGTTCTCGTCGCCGTCGTTGTCCTTGACGTAGGCGACGTACTTGCCGTCGCGGGTCCACAGGAAGCCAGGGATGGGCCGCTTGGTTTCGGTGGTGAGGAGGCGGGCCGCGGCGAACGGCTCGTCGATGGTCTTCACCCAGACGTTGCGCGTGGATTTCCAGGGCTTCAGGAACGCGAGGTAGCGGCCATCGGGCGAAAGCTCGGCGCCGATGATTTCGGGATCGCCGAAGAGCAGTTGCCGGTCGATGATCGGCGGGAGGCCCTGTGGAGGCGTCTGTCCGGGCAGGGACGAGAGCGCGGCTATGGCGACGAGGGTGGTTTTGAGAAGAAGTGACATGGATGCCTTTCTGGTGATGCTACGATCCCCGGTGAAACAAAGTTCGATAATCCCGGCGAAGCCGGGCGAACGCTTCCTATGGTACAACGGCGTGGTATCCTTCCCCTCAGACTGGAGCAACCGATGATGAAGTCTATCTCTTCCGCGTTGTTTTGCACTTTGCTGACTATGCCGTTTTTATGTTCGCCGAGGCTCGCGGCGGCCGACGTTCCCAGGGAAGGCCAGCCGGCGCCCGCCGTGAGCCTGCCGGCACAGGATGGGAAGACAGTCCAGCTTTCGGATTTTCCCGGCAAGTGGATTGTCCTGTACTTCTACCCGAGGGACATGACCCGCGGTTGCACCATCGAAGCCCACAACTTCCAGCGCGATCTGGAGAAGTATACGGCGGCGAACGCGGTGATCCTGGGCGTCAGCGTCGATTCCACCCAGAGTCACACGGAGTTCTGTACGAAGGAAAGCCTCACGTTCCGTCTGCTGTCCGACACCGATCACCGGGTGGTGGAAGCGTACGGCTCCCTGCGCAACCCGCCTGGCATGGCCCTGCGAAACACCTTTCTGATCGATCCGCAGGGCACAATTGCCAAGGTCTGGACCAGTGTGGACCCCAACATTCACAGCGAAGAAGTTCTCGCCGAACTGTCGGAGTTGCAGAAGAAATAGCTGGCCTCGGAGCCCGCATCCGTGATATAAACAACAAAAGGTAGTGGAAATGTTCTGGCGGAGGCATTTTGTCTCCGTCTTCGGCGAGCGACGCGAGGCAACCGGCATTGTCGACGGTGGCACACAGGGGAAAATCCTGGTGACCGCCGGTGCCGGAGCCGCGTCAGTGACACGTGGTTACATCGGTTCGACTGCCGAGCTGATTGAAAACAAACGGCGATCCGTTCGATGGCTTCCTGAAGCCATAATACAAACGAGAAAAAGATAGTCCGGGCGCAACTGTGATAAGGGAAGCTGGGTGGGGTTGGGCCGCCTCGGCGTGATCGCTGGCATGGTTCTGTATCGGGCAGCCTGGGGAACCGGGTTTGTCGACCGGCTTCCGCCGCCGAGGTCCTGCAGCTTGACCTCGGAATGGCCGATACAGCATAGTAGTGGGAAGCGTAATCAAACTTACGTAGTCTTCCCGCTTTGCTGGAGACTCCTGTCAAGGACTAAGACAGCATGCGCCAGGTTTTTCTCAAAATCTCTTTGACGCTGTTTCTTGCGTCGGTTCTGATCGCGATCCCGGTTTCTGCCGCCACTCGCAGGGGCAAGGCGAAAAGCAGAGGCCGCACCCATCGTCAGGCCCTGGTGCGCACACCCGCGCAGAAATCGGGCCACTACCGGAACGTGAACCATGTCGCGCCGCAGCATACCGGTTCGCGGCTCCACGCCCGCCGGCATGTCTACAGCAACCCGTACACCTCGCCAACGTTCGCCGATTCCACCGAGGGTGATTCGGTGGACGGAGAAGATCTGGTGGTGCGCCGCGCCGCGGTGCAGGCGCTGGGTCCCTACAACGGCACGGTGGTGGTGGTGGATCCCTCCAACGGCCGGGTGTTGACCATGGTGAACCAGAAGCTGGCGCTGGCCGGCGGGTTCCAGCCCTGTTCCACCATCAAGCTGGTTGCCGCGGTGGCCGGCCTGAGCGAAGGAGTGATCACGCCGGAAACGAGCATCCGGCTGAGCCGCCGCCGCACCTTCGACCTCACCGATGCCCTGGCCCACTCCAACAACAACTATTTCGCCAGCATTGGCGACAAACTGGGGTTCGACAAGATCGCGTACTATGCCCGCCTGATGGGGCTGGGCGAGAAGGCCGGCTGGAATATCGCGGGCGAG
>CAYVPZ010000734.1:0-2705 GCA_964453955.1 uncultured Solibacteraceae bacterium
TGCCGCTGCTGCTGTCCGCCGCCTTCGCGCAGGATTCGGCGGTCATCCTGCATGTGGATGCCACCGACGCGCCCCGCCGCCTGTTCCATGTGCGGATGACGCTGCCTTCCCACGCGGGGCCGGTCACGCTGCTCTACCCGAAATGGATTCCCGGCGAGCACATGCCGGTGGGGCCGATCATCAACCTCGTCGGGCTGAGAATCACGGCCGCCGGTCAGCCCGTTGCCTGGCGGCGCGACGACGTCAACATGTTCGCCTTCCACATCACCGTGCCGCCGGGCGCCACCGCGCTCGATATCGCGTTCGATTACATTTCCGCCGTGGACGAAAACTACTTTTCCTCCAGCGGCAGTTCCGTCACCACCGAACTGGCCGTCCTCAACTGGAATCAGACGCTGCTCTATTCGCAGGGCGCCGATCCGGACCGCACCCCCTACCAGGCGACGCTGAAGGTTCCCTCCGGCTGGCGGTATGGAACCGCGTTGCCCGTGGCGAAGGAAGCCGGCGACGAGATCGAGTTCCAACCCGCGCCGCTCACCACTCTGGTCGATTCGCCTGTCTCCATGGGCGCGCACTACCGTACGGTCAAGCTGGGGAGCGACCGCGGCGCCGAGCATTTCGTGCACATCGCCGCCGACAGCGAGATCGCCCTCGATGTGAGCCCGAACACCGTAGGGCATTGGAAGGATCTGGTGGCGGAGACCGGCGCGCTGTTCGGTTCGCGGCATTATCGCAGCTATCATTTTCTGCTCACCCTCAGCGACCACACCATCCACATCGGCATCGAGCACCACGAATCGAGCGACGATCGTGATTTCGAGCGCACTCTGATCGACCCCGTATTGCTGAAGGCGGACGCCAGCCTGCTGCCCCACGAAATGACCCATTCCTGGAATGGCAAGTACCGCCGTCCCGACGGTCTGGCTACCGGTGGTTTCGATGCGCCCATGAAGGGCGATCTGCTCTGGGTGTACGAAGGGCTGACCAACTATCTCGGCGAGGTGCTGGCGGCGCGTAGCGGGCTGTGGACCCAGGCGGACTATCGGGACTCGCTGGCGATGACCGCCGCCGAACTCGACAACGAGTCCGGCCGCACCTGGCGTCCACTCGAAGACACCGCCGTCGCCGCGCAACTTCTCTATCAGGCGCCGGACGAATACACCGAGTATCGGCGCTCGGTCGACTACTATCCGGAGGGCTCGCTCATCTGGCTGGAGGCCGACGTGCTGATTCGCCGCCTGAGCGGGGGCGCGAAATCCCTGGACGACTTTTGCCGCTCCTTTCACGGCGGGCCGGGCGGCGCTCCCGCGCTGAAGACATATAACTTCGATGACCTGGTGGCCGCCCTGAACGCCGTCCAGCCCTACGACTGGGCGAGCTTTTTTCAGACTCGTCTCGGTTCCACCGACCCCCACGCGCCGCTGGGCGGCATCACCGGCGGCGGCTGGAAGCTGGTCTACAACGGCACGCGGTCGGACGTGTGGAACTCCATGGAGCAATGGCACAAGGCGACCGACCTCAGTTTTTCCATCGGTTTGAAAGTGCGGGAGGACGGAACCATTGCCGACGTCTCCTTAAACGGCGCGTCGGCCCGGGCGGGCGTGGCGCCGGGGATGAAGTTGATTGCCGTAAACAGCCGGCAATTCAATCCGGCAATTCTCCGGGAGGCGGTCGCGGCCACCGCGACATCCAGCGCCCCGCTGGAACTGCTGCTCAAGGCGGGCGAATACTATAAGAGTTACCGCGTGGATTATCGCGGCGGCGAACGATACCCACATCTCGAGCGCGATGAGGCCGTTTCCGATCTGGTTTCCGCGATCTCGGCGCCGCTCGCGAAGAAGTAGGATTCGTGACAAACTTCAGGAGAGGTGCCCTGTTGAAACCGATCCTCGTATGGAGCCTGTTGATGACTGCCCTGCTGGCCCAGGACTCGCCCCCATATCGCAATCCCCGCCTCGGCGTCGAGCAGCGCGTCGACGACCTGCTCGCCCGCATGACCCTGGAAGAGAAGGTGGACATGGTGTCGGGCGGCGGATGGATGGAATCGAAGGCCAACGCCCGCCTCGGCATTCCCGCCCTCAAAATGGCCGACGGCCCGGTGGGCGTGCGCAACTGGTACGGCCCGTCCGCCATCACCATGCAGGCCAACTCACCGCTGCCCACCATCACCTCCACCGCGTTTCCCGCCGGCATCGCGCTGGGCGCCACGTGGGACCCCGACCTGCTTCGCGAGGTGGGCAAAACCATCGGCGACGAGGCCCGCGCGCTCGGCCGCGACATGATGCTCGGACCCGGCGTCAACATTGTCCGCGCGCCTCTGGCCGGCCGCAATTTCGAAATGTACGGTGAAGATCCGTACCTCAGCTCGCGGCTGGTAGTGGGCTACATTCAGGGCATGCAGGGCGAAGGCATCGTCGCCACGGTGAAGCACTTCGCGTCGAACAACCAGGAAGAACAGCGGCAAACCATCGACGCGCATATCGACGAGCGCGCGTTGCGCGAGATCTACCTGCCGGCCTTCCGCGCGGCGGTCGAGGAGGCGCACGTCTGGGCGGTCATGTCCGCCTACAACAAGTTGAACGGCCACTGGTGCGCGGAGAATCCCTGGCTGCTGACCGGCGTTCTGAAGAAGGAGTGGGGGTTCCAGGGCCTGGTGGTTTCCGATTGGCTGGGCACGCACAGCACCGCGCCGACGGCCAATGCGG
>CAYVPZ010000735.1:0-2698 GCA_964453955.1 uncultured Solibacteraceae bacterium
GCGCCGCCTGCCCGTCACCGGACTTGCTGCCGGGCCCCAGGCTCAACCGCATTCTGGCCGGTTTGATCCGCCGCTCGGGCAGCCAGATCAACGGATACGACTTCGCGCCGGGCAATCCCGATCTGCGGCGGCAGGTGGCGCGGCGCTCGCTGGACTGGGGTGGCAGGCTGGCGCCCGAGGAGATCATGATCACCTCCGGCGCGACCGAGGCGCTGCACCTGAGCCTGAGCGCGGTCACCCGGCCCGGCGACGTGGTGGCCGTGGAGTCGCCGACGTATTTCGGAATCCTCCTGCAACTCGAGGCGCTGGGACTGAAGGCCCTGGAGATCCCCTGCCATCCGCAGCAGGGATTGCGTCTCGACGTTCTGGCCGGCGCTCTGCGGAAGCATCGCGTGCGCGCCTGCGTGGCATCGCCCAATTTCAGCAACCCGCTGGGGAGCGCCATGAGCGACGATGCCAAACGCGAACTGGTGGACATGCTGGGGCGCCGCGGCATTCCGCTGATTGAAGACGATCTGTACGGAGATATCCACTTCGGCGGCACGCGGCCGAAAGCGGCGAAAGCCTTCGACCGGGAGGGTCTGGTGCTGCTGCTCTCGTCGTTCTCCAAGCTGATTGCGCCGGGTTACCGGATCGGCTGGCTGGCGGCGGGGCGCTTCCAGAACCGCGTGGAGACGCTGAAGCTGACCTCGACGCTGGCCACGCCGTCGCTGTTGCAGATGGTGATCGCGCAGTATCTGGAAAGCGGAGCGTACGACCGCCATCTGCGCCGCGTGCGCGCCGCCTTCGGCCTGCAGATTGAACAGATGACCGCAGCGGTGGGCGAGCACTTTCCCGCGGGCACGCGGGTGACGCGCCCCCGCGGAGGATTCGTCCTCTGGGTGGAACTGCCGCACGGCGTCGACGCGCTCGATTTGCTGGACCGGGCACTGGCCGAGGGCATCAGCATCAGCCCGGGCCCCATGTTTTCCGCGCGCCAGCGCTTTCGCAACTACATTCGGCTGAATTGCGGGTACCCGTGGTCGCCGCGTCTGGACCAGGCCGTGCGCACGCTGGGCCGGCTGGCTGGTTGAAAACGCGGCTGTCGCCGCGTGTCCTCGTGCGCTACTGGGCGTCGTTTTCGGTCAGATCGAGATCGGTGTATTTCTGGCAGCAGCGGCAGTTGCCCGGCGTGTAGGTGCGGATGTAACAGACGTTGCACCAGTAAGTGATGAACAGCCGCTTCCCGTCCTTGTGCACGAACATGGCGCGCTTGTAGATGGGGTCAATGAGGAAATGCTGCGCCTCGGTGAAATGGCCGAGGGCTTCGAAATCCATGCCGCGCAGCCGTTCGTCATTGAGGACGCCGCGGGTGTCGTCGTCGCCATCCAGCACAATCGTTCCGCCATCGGGTGTGGTCAGCGCGGTGTTTAGCAGTGTTCCCCGTACCGACGGTCCGGCCCGCAGGATTGCCGGCGCGAGGATCAGCGAGAGAGCGGTTCGTCGAGTCATAGCGGCCTGCCGCGTATACAATGTTAGATTCATGACGCGCGGCTCGGTCTCTATTTTCGTGACGTGCGTTGTCGATCAGATGTTTCCGGGCGTTGGCATCGCCATGACGGAGGTGCTGGAACGCCTCGGCTACCGGGTCGATTTTCGCGAGCGCCAGACCTGCTGCGGTCAGCCGGCCTTCAACTCGGGCTATCGCGACGACGCGCGCTGTCTGGCCCGGCACTTTCTCGATGTGTTCCGGGATGCGGAGTACATCGTGGTCCCGTCCAGCTCCTGCACGTCGATGGTCGCCTACCATTTCACCGAGCTCTTTCCCGATGATCCGGGCGCGCTGGCCGTTGCGCAACATGTGGCCCATCACACGTGGGAGTTTTCGCGTTTCCTGATCGAGGTGGCGAAGGTGGAGGACGTTGGCGCACGCTTCGAGGGCGTCGTCACCTACCATGACAGTTGTCACGCCCTCCGCGAGCTTCATGTGCGGGAAGGCCCACGCCGCCTGCTGGCCAGCGTGCGCGGCCTGGAACTGCGCGAGATGGACGCGGCCAGCGAGTGTTGCGGTTTCGGCGGAACGTTTTCGGTGAAGTTCGCCGGCATCTCCGGCGCCATGGCCAGGACGAAGATCGATTCCATCCTGCGCACCCAGGCGGGCACCGTGGTGTCGGTGGATTCCAGTTGCCTGATGCAGATCGAGGGAGCCATGCGGCGCGCCGGTCTGGACATCCGCACCATGCACCTGGCGGAGGTCCTGGCTTCCCGATGAGCGCTTTCGTTCCGCTGGATCGCATCGGCCGGACGCTTGCGGACGCCAGCCTGCAAACGGCCATTTACGGCGCTACCGGACGGCTGATCGCAAAACGGCGGAGCAGCGTCGGCGCCGATACCCTTCCCGACTACCAGGATCTGCGGGATCAGGCGCATCGCATCAAACGCCACGCCATCGAGAACCTGGACTACTATCTGGAGCAGCTCGAATCGAACGTCGTCGCGCACGGCGGTCACGTGGTTTGGTGCTCCAGCGGCGCGGAGGTCGCCGATTTCGTCCTGAGCCTGGCGAAGCAGAGCGGCACGCAATTGATCGTGAAGTCGAAGTCGATGACCACCGAGGAGATCGACCTCAACGAGCGCCTGGAGCACCACCAACTGGAGGCCGTGGAGACCGATCTCGGCGAATACATTCTGCAACTGGCGCACGAGCGCCCTTATCACA
>CAYVPZ010000736.1:0-2696 GCA_964453955.1 uncultured Solibacteraceae bacterium
AGCGCGTGTTGTAGGCAATGAAGCGGACGTTGCGCCGCCGCGCTTCGGCGCTCCAGCCGATGTAGCGGTCCCGGCTGCCCAGATGGCGCGGCGCACTCGACCATGCCAGACACGCAATGGGTCGGCCCTGTGCCCAGACCACATACTTCAGATGTTCGCCGACCGGCTGCTCATACTGCAGATAATGATGCTGCTCCATCAGGCTGTTGAACATTGGCTCATCGCCCGTCCTCCGTACCTGCTGTAAGTCCACGGGCTGCAGGTCTCCGAGCCGGCCGCCGATCGGAGTCGTATCCATCAGCTCCGCCGCGGTAAAGACACGCGCCAGTTGGCGATCGGGACCCAGGTATTCGAGGTCCTCATCCACGCACACAAGGTATGGCAGTCCGGCGCGGGGACGCTTCACCAGGACGCTGGTCTGCGCTTTGTTGAACCAGCGCGAGTCCGCCGGCACATTGCGGAGCAACAACGTGTCGTCGTCGGGCTTATCGACCCGGACCTTCAGTTGCTTCAGGTGAGCCTTCAGCGCGGGCTCGAGACCGGCCATATCTCCTCCTCATCGTGATCGCTTCGAACATTCGCGCAATCGGTTCGCTGAGCGGACCGTCCGGCGAGAAATCCAGGGGCGTCTGGCCGGTTTCCGATGGCGGCTCGGACGGGCCTTTCCAAACCTCCGCGTTCGCGAAGGGATCGCTCAGGTCGAGCGTGCGCCCGTCCGCGGCGGTAACCGTCTGCCAGGTGCACCTCGCGCTCCGTTTCCCGGACAGGCTGCGTACAGCGTCCCCGCGCAGCTTCGCGCGACCCTCGGCAGGCGGCTCACGCATGGCCGCTTCCACCCCATCCACACCGGACACGCGGTGATCGAGCACCCCGCGCCTGTCCAGCTCGCTGAAGATGCCGCGCGGACCGATCTGCCCAAATCGCGTATCGATCTGGTAGAACTCGTCCCGCAGACGATGGAACTGCTCGACGTCGTCCCACCCCATGCGCACCGCCGCCAGCGCATCCCCGATGCGCGCCACTTGCGCGGTGATCGGGCTTTCCGGCCCCAGCAGCACGCGGAACGGAACGTCGTTGTTTCTGATCCCCGCGTCCGTAAGCGCCCCTTCCAGCCGCCGAAGGATGGCATTCAGAAACGCCAGCCGCTCCGCGGGAAAGCCCCGGCGCTCGGCCCGGTCGTGGAACAGCCGGTGTTTGATGGCCCAGTCGAGTATCGTCGCCACCGAATCCGGGGCCACTTCGAGCTGGTCGAGGATGCGCCGCCACAGCGCGCAAATCGCGTCGGCCCACGGTGGCAACACGTCCCTGTGGCGTTCGGCCAGTTGCAAATAGCGGAGCTGTATTTCGATGGCGCTGGCTGTCCCGCCCGCCGTCATGCGCAGCCTACGTTTGCACGTGGCGTCCGCGGAGACGGCGTGGAGCGCATCGAGCGGCGCTGCCAGCCGCAGTTCGGCCACGGGTATCAGGCCCTGCTCGGCCATGGCGGTGACCAGCGCGGTGGCGCCGATCTTGAGCACGATGGCCGTCTCCGAGCACAGGCTTTCGCCGCAGAGGATGTGCAGCCGGTTGTAGCCGTCGCTGGACAGCGACTCGTTGCGGGTGTGAAAGATGCCCCGGTTGCCGGTGGAATCGCCGGAGATTACCTGCTGGATATGCATGAGCCGCGGCGCAACGCAGAATTCCAGGCGGTTCATGGTCGGGTGGAAGCCGCCCGCGCCCGTGTAGACGACGCGCGTGACCAGGTGGGGAATGAGCTGGTCCGGAAGGCTCCCCGGATTCGCGCGGTGCAAGTACGATTCGTGACAGCCCCACGTGCTGCCCGACCCGCTGTAATCGACGTTGCAGCGGAAGCACATGATCTCCGCCGCCGGGCCGGCCTCGGCCTGCACCGCCCCGCTCAGCCCTTCCATGATCCGCTCCCCCGCCTTGATGTAGCGCGCCAGTTCCCACGGCGTGGTGCATTCCGGTGTGGTCAGTTCCGGGTGAAGGCCGCAGTCGATATAGAATCTCGCTCCGTTTTCGAGGAACATCCCGGAGGACGAGCACCTGTCTTGCACGTGCGCCAGCCGGCGGTGGGCGGCCCGCACGAACTGGCTCACCAGCTCCTCCTGGCTCATCGGCTCGCTGCCTTTGATGCCGGCGATGGCGTACTCGCTCTCTACGCCAAACATTGACGTCGTCATGAATCACTCCCCGCCATGCTGCCGGTTCGCTCGCGGAAACGCCTCGCTGTTGCTGTTGGCCAGGGCGAGGTCGATGGCCTCATCGCCGGCCGCCAGGAAGCGGCTGGTCCGCTCCCGCAACTCGTCCAGTTCGTCGCCGGGATCGCCGCCGCCCCCGGTTGGAGGCCCGTTGTCCGGCCGTTCTTTTTGCCGCATAGTCTCTCCTTTCCAAACTCGAACTCAATGCACCGCCTGACGCCTCACCTCGGTCTCCGAGTTGTCGGCCAGCGATTCGATCGCGTCCAGCAGATCCGCAAATCGGCCATCCGCCGCGAACAGCGGGGCAACCTCGGACTCGGTCAGGCCCAGCGGATTGTCCATGGCGACGGTGCGCCGCCAGGGCCAGTAGCCGCCGTCGCGCACGCGGAACGACATGGAATCCCAGTCCACGCTGTCCACCCACTCGGGGTCGGCGGTGCGCAACAGCATGGCCCGCGTCCACGCGCGCGAATCGGACGGCGGCTGCGAACAAAA
>CAYVPZ010000737.1:0-2691 GCA_964453955.1 uncultured Solibacteraceae bacterium
GATCGACGATCATGCCGCTTTCACTGCGTTTCACGCGATCCACTTCCTCGGCCTGACGCTCCACGGTCATGTTGCGGTGGACGATGCCAATGCCGCCCTGCTGCGCCAGCGCGATGGCCAGGTGCGATTCCGTCACCGTGTCCATGGCCGCGCTGACCACCGGGATGTTCAAAGCAATGTTCCGGGTCAGGCTGGTGCGTGTGTCCACGTTCGCCGGCAGAACGGCGCTGCGGGCCGGTTGGAGCAGCACGTCGTCGAAAGTGAGACCTTCGGGGATCGTTTCGGGGATCATCTTTGGGTTAGATCCATCATAGCGTGGGCGGGCGGGGAGGCCGTGGACACGCTGCGCCCGCCGCCGTTCGCGCATTACTTGCCGGTCGCCAGTTTCGGCAACCCGGCGCGCCCCTGGTATTCCGTGAAGCGGCCGCGCCTGATCGATTCGAGACTGGTCTGCACTCGCCGCCGGATACCCAACGCGTCCCGCACCACTTCGCGCGCATTGTTGGTGTCGCCGGCCCAGATGTGCGCGGGTTACGAGGATTGACCAAACGTGAACCGATAAGATAGAGGTCGCTAATTACCCATCCGAATGAATCATTCATTCGAATTTCACCTCTGGCTGCTGACGCTGGCATTGCCGGCAGCTCGGTGCCTGGACCCGGAAACCGCTGCTCTGCGCCTTTAGTGCCATCTGGGCCGTGTCAGCCGAGTTCATCGGCAAGCAGATCTTTGGCTCTGCGTTGCACGATCACCGCTGGAACTCATTCCCTTCCGGGACCGCCACCATCTCGGCGGCCATCGTCGCCACCCTCTGGCTGGCCGCGCCACGTTTACGGCTCCCCAGCTTGTTTCTGGCGGTGCTCGTCTGCAGTGCGGTTGTCGTCACCAATGGTCACTGGGTTTCGGACGTGATCGCCGGCGCATTCCTCGGTGCGTCCATAGGCTGGATGACCGTGCTGCTGCTGCGTTCACATGACACCTCGACGACAGGCCGCTGATGCCCGGCGGGCGTATAATGGCCACGATTAATGGAGATCTGAAAACCATGCGCGGTTCCCGTTTCCTGACAATTTGCGCCGTGTTTCTGGCCCTCGCGGCTGGCCGCGCCGCCGGCCCTCCGCCATCGCCGGTCATGCAGGCCATGACCGCCGAGCTGGAGCGCTCCATCGCGAAGCTGAAGACACAGCCGGTCCCGCCCTACTTTCTGAGCTACGAGATCATCGAAACGCACGAATTCTATGTCACCGGGGCGTTCGGCAAGCTGACCGGGACCAGCGAGAGCCGCCGCCGGCAGCTCGATATCGATTTGCGCGTCGGCGATTACGCCATGGACAACACCCGCGAGATTCGCGGCGGCGCGGCAGCCAATCCGTTCGCGAACTACTCGATTGTAACGGTGCCCATCGACAACGATCCCGATGCCATCCGCGCCGTCCTCTGGCATGACACCGACGAGCGCTATAAGCGCGCGATCGAGCAGTACACCAGGGTCGCCACCAACGCTCAGGTGAAGGTGGCGCAGGAGGACCAGTCCAACGACTTTTCGCATGAAGAGGCCCAGCAATACAGTGAGCCGCTGGTCGACGTCAACGTGGACCGCCGCGCCTGGGAAGAAAAGATCCGCAAATACACCGCGCCTTTCGCCAAATACGCCGACATTTATCAGGCCACGGCCTTTTTCACGGCCGGCGCCGAAACGCGCTGGTTCGTGAACACCGATGGCACGCGGATTGAGACCTCTCAACCGGCCTGGCGTCTCTTCGTAATGGCCTACACCAAGGCCGACGACGGCATGGAGCTGCCGCGCTACGAATCCTTCTTCGGCTTCACCGAAAAAGATCTGCCCGATGACGCCACCGTACTCAAAGCGGTGGACAAGATGATCGGCGACCTTGAAGCGTTGCGCGTCGCTCCCGTCACCGATCCCTATACCGGACCCGCCATTCTCTCCGGCCGGGCCAGCGGCGTCTTCTTCCACGAGATCTTCGGCCATCGCGTGGAAGGGCACCGGCAGAAGCTGGCGAACGAAGCCCAGACCTTCAAGAAAAAGATCAATGAGGAAGTGCTGCCGAAGGATTTCTCGGTGTCTTTCGATCCCACCATGCGGCGCCTCGCGGACACCGATCTCGCCGGCTACTATCTGTACGACAACCAGGGGGTGAAGGCCCGGCGGGTCGAGGTGGTGGAGAACGGCGTGTTGAAGACGTTTCTGATGTCGCGCACGCCCATCGAGGGATTCCCGCAATCCAACGGTCATGGGCGCGCCCAGGCGGGGCTGAGCCCGGTGGCGCGGCAATCGAATCTCATTGTCGAGGTGGCGCCCTCGTCCGTGCAGCCCGATCTGAAAAAGCTGCTCATCGAAGAGGTGAAGAAGCAGGGCCTGCCTTTCGGCCTCGACTTCGAAGACATCGAGGGCGGCTTCACCTTGACCGGAAGGACCATACCGAACGCGTTCAACGTCCTGCCGCTGGTGGTCTATCGCATCTATCCCGACGGGCGCGAGGAACTGGTCCGCGGCGTGGACCTGATCGGCACCCCGCTCACCACCTTCAGCAAGATCGTCGCCGCCGGCAGGAACCTCGCGGTGTTCAACGGCATCTGCGGGGCGGAATCGGGCGGCGTCCCGGTTTCCGCCGTGTCCCCCGCCATCCTCGTTTCGCAAATCGAAGTGCAGAAGAAGCAGAAGTCGCA
>CAYVPZ010000738.1:0-2689 GCA_964453955.1 uncultured Solibacteraceae bacterium
GCAGCGTGCCCTCGACCGCCCAGGCCTACTCGCTGAACTTCACCGTGGTGCCGCCCGGAGGGGTGCCAGTGAACTACATCACCACGTATCCCACCGGGGCAACGCAGCCGCTGGCTTCCACCTTGAACGATATGACCGGGACCATCGTGGCCAACGCGGCCATCGTACCGGCGGGAACGGGCGGGGCGGTGAGTGTGTACAGCTACAGCGCCACGGATTTGATCATCGACATCGATGGCTACTTCGCGCCGCCTGGGACGGGCGGACTGTCGCTGTACAACCTGACGCCCTGCCGGGTGCTGGACTCGCGTCTGCCCTCGGGGACCGCGCCATTCACCGGAGAGAAGGATGTGGGCGTTTCTGGCAGCGCGTGCGCACCGCCCGCAACGGCCCAGGCGTACGTATTCAATGCGACGGTGGTGCCGCCGGGTCCGATGAACTACCTCACTCTGTGGCCGCAGGGCGGCACGCAGCCGGTGGTATCGACGCTGAATGCGCTGGATGGGGCCATCACCTCAAACATGGCGATAGTGCCCACGACCAACGGATCGATCTCGTCGTACGTGTACGTTCCCAGCACCACGTATCTGGTGCTGGATATCTTCGGCTACTTCGCGCCGTAAGCCCGGACACGTATAATCTTAAGCGATGGACGTGTACGACGAGTTGTTCCGGCTGCGCCGGCTGGGGCAGAAGTGTGCTCTGGCGACGATTGTGCAGGTGAACGGCTCGATTCCCAGCTACGAGAGCGCCAAGCTGCTGGTGCGCGAAGACGGGTCCATGGTGGGCACCATCGGGGGCGGCTGCGTGGAGGCGGAGGTATGGAACGCGGCCCGGGAGGTGATGGAGACGGAGCGTCCGAAGCATCTCAACTTCAGCCTGGGGCAGGACGCCGCGTACGATAACGGCCTCATCTGCGGAGGGCAATTGAGCGTGTTTGTGGAGCCGGTGGTGCCGGCGCCGCGCGTGTTCATTTTTGGCGCGGGCCACATCTCGAAAAGTCTCTCGAAGGTGGCCGGGCTGGCCGGGTTCGAGTCCGTGATCGTGGATAATCGCGAGCAGTTCGCCAACCGCGAACGCTTCCCCGATGCGGCCGAGGTGCACGCCGCCGAGTACGACGAGGTGTTCCCGCAACTGGCCATTCGCGACACCGGCTACGTGGTGATTGTGACGCGCGGGCATCGCGACGACATGCGCGTGCTGCGGCTCGCGGTGGCCACGCCGGCGCGCTACATCGCCATGATCGGCAGCAAACGCAAGGTGCTCGGCGTGGTGAAGGAACTGGAGAAGGACGGCATCCCGCGCGCGGCCTTCGAGCGCATATTCGCGCCAATGGGCTTCGAGATTGGAGCGATCACGCCGGAGGAAATCGCCATTGCGGTGGTGGCGGAGATGATTGCGGTCCGGCGCAACGCGGATTCCGCCTGGAGGTCGCTCTCGAAGTCCATCTTCGTGAATGAGAGTTTGCGGGTCTCTCGCACGTGAACCGCGCGGGCATCGCCGGAGTGATTCTGGCGGCGGGCGCCTCCAGCCGCATGGGACAGCCGAAAGCGCTGCTCGAATACAAAGGTGAAGCATTCCTGCGCCGCCTGGCCGCGATGCTGAATGAAGCGTGCGGCCGGGTGGTGGTGGTGCTCGGATATGATGCGGCGCGCGTGCGCGCGGCCGTCCCCGCAGGCGTTGCCATTACGGTGAACCCCGAGCCGGAGCGCGGCATGCTGAGCTCCCTGCAATGTGGATTGCGCGCGGCGGGTGAGGCCGAAGCGGTGCTGTTCCTGCCCGTGGATTACGGCGCCGTGCACGGCGATACCGTGGCCCGTGTTGCCGCCGAGGCAGGAACGGCGGAGATCGTGGTTCCGGTTTTCGATGGGCGGCACGGGCATCCGGTGTGCGTCTCGCGAGCGATCGCGGCGGAGTTGCTCGCGCTCCCGGCGGCGGCGCAGGCGCGCCATGTGATTCACCGTCATCGCGCCGATACGCGCTACATCGTGGTGGACGACGCAGGGGTGGTGAACGACGTGGACACGCCGGAGGACTACCGGGCGCTGGTGGAGGCGCGGCGATGAAGATCTCCGCCCGGTTCATTGTCCGCGCCGTGGTGGTGGTGCTGCTGGTGGTGCTGCTGGCGGGGTTCGCCGCTCCCTACGTGGATGCGGGCGCCTTCCGGACCCGCGTGCAAGCCGCGCTCGAAAGCTCGCTGGGACGTCCGGTGCACATCGGGGATGTCCATTACAGCCTGTTCCACGGGCCAGGCTTTCAGGTGGACGACGTCCTGATTGACGACGAGCCGCGGGCCGGCATCGAGCCGTTCGCGCACGTGACGTCGCTGAAGGCGCGCATCCGCCTGGCCAGCTTGTTCGGGGGAAGGCTCGCTTTTTCCACGCTGCGTCTGGACGAACCCACGGTGAACCTGGTGCGCCCGGACAGCGATAGCTGGAACATTCAGCCGTTCGTGGCGCGGATGATCGCCGGCCCCGGCGGGTCCGGGGAGAGCTTCCCGGATATCGAGGTGCGGTCCGGACGCCTGAATTTCAAATTTGGCGACACCAAATCGGTGTTCTACATTGCCGACGCCGACATGGACGTGTATTCGCGCTCGAGCGGCGCGTTGATCGTGAAGTTCGAGGGTGCGCCGGCGCGCACCGATCGCGGGGCGCGGGGCTTCGGCATTCTGAGCGCCCGCGGAACC
>CAYVPZ010000739.1:0-2681 GCA_964453955.1 uncultured Solibacteraceae bacterium
TGGCGGTCGTCCTCGGGCAGATCGAGTTTGTCCAGATGGTGGATGTTGTTCCAGGAAGCGGGGCCGACAATGACGTTGCGCGTGGGATTGGTCGCGCGGATGGCCGCCAGCGCCTCCCCCAGCAGCGCGTTCCAGCGCCCGTCGGTCAACTGGCCATTGGGCTCGTTCAGGATCTCAAAAAGGACGCTCGGCGGCGCGTCTTTGTAGATCTCCCCAATCTGCCGCCAGAAGGCCAGCAGCTTCGTGCGGCAGGTGTCGGCGTGCTCGGCGCAGAAGGTGTACTCGTGTTCGTCCAGAATCACGGTGAGGTCGTTGGCGAGCGCGTTCTTCACCACCCAGTCCAGCGTCTTCAGCCAGTCGGGGTCCAGCTTGTCCTGCAGATCCATGTGTCCGAAAGCCTGCAGGTTCACGCGCACGGTCTGAAAGCCGGCTTCGTGGATGAGCTGGAAATGGCGCTCGTGGAAGCGGGCCTTCGCGGGGTCGGTCCACAGCGGGTCATAGCCGATGATGTTCACTCCGCGGCGCATCTTTTCGATCTGCGCGGAGGGGTCGATCTGCGCGCACAGGCCGCAAGCAACAAGGGCGGCGAGGGCAAGGAATCGCGAGAATGAGTTCATTTGCCTACCATTTTCCCACCGTCAGCCCGCGACGATTTAGGAGTGGGGCAGGCTCGTAGCCTGCGCGAGGCGCTCAGCCCCGCTCTTCTGCCGTGGTTGCGGCTTGCCGCGATGTGGAGCAGGCCTTTGGCCTGCAATGACTTTTGCCGCGGGCTATGCTGCATGGAGTGCCATACGTTAAGACCATCGTCTGTCTGGCCACTTCGCAAAAGGCGCGCGGACTATGCATCGCCGGTAAGGAGGTTCTTGCCGTTGGAAGCTATGGCGGCTGGATTCGTCCTATAGGAGCACGGCCCAAAGCGGAAGTGTTGCCGGAAGAATGCTGGTATCCGGACAAAACGATCCCGAGGCCCCTGGACATCGTTGATGTCCCTTTGTTGGAGCCTGCCCCGGTGAATCCGCAAACCGAGAATCAGATTCTTGATCCCGGGAGCCCCTGGCGGAAGCGGGGCGTTTTCCGCTGGGACGACCTTGACCAGATCCGCGATCACCCGCCTTCTCTCTGGCTCAACAATGATCACACGCAGCAAGGAGTCAACGACTGCGCGGCCGCACAGGAGGCCGCGTCCTTCCGACGCTCCCTGTTCCTCATAAGGCAGGCGAACTTCACGGTCGAGGTCGGCCACAAAACGTGGGAAGGAGTACGATCCCGGACGTTTCGCGGCCTCTTCGACTATTACGGAACGTACTATAACCTGAGCGTGACCGATCCGGTGGTCCGAAACTCACTGGCTCGAAAGCCTGAAGCCCAGTACATTTTTGCCGATGTGTATCTTTGCATCAGCCTGACAGAGCCGTATGATGAAGATGGCCGTTGCCACAAGCTGGTGGCGGCGGTGATCGGGAACCCGCCGTTGTGAGCGCGCCCATGCCGGAGACCGTATTCACCGTTGGACACTCGACGCACCCGCCGGAGCGCTTCCTCGCGCTGCTTCGCCAGCACGAAATCACGGCGGTTTGTGACGTCCGCTCGCGGCCATACAGCGGGTACAGTCCGCAGTTCAATCGCGAGGCGCTCGAACAGGCGTTGCGCGAAGCGGGCATCAAGTACATGTTTCTCGGCAAAGAGCTGGGCGCCCGCAGCGACGACCGTTCCTGCTACGAGCGCGGCAAAGTGCAATACGACCGAATCGCCCGAACGGAGCTGTTCCGCCAGGGGATCGAACGGGTGCGGGATGGAATGGAAAAGGGTTTCCGTGTCGCGCTCCTGTGTGCCGAAGCCGAACCCCTCGAGTGCCATCGAACCATCCTGGTTGCCCGTCACGTGACCGCACTGGGAATTGAGGTCCAGCATATTCACGCGGACGGAAGCCTGGAAAGCCAGGGCGCGGCCCTCGACCGGCTGAGGGACAATCTGCGCCTCCCCGAGCGGGATCTGTTTCGGACCCGCGAGGACGTCCTCGACGACGCATACCGCCTGCAGGGAGATCGCATCGCCTACGCGCTGGACGAGGCCTCGGCCACGAGTGCCGCGGGATGAGAATCTATACCATTGGTTTTACCAGGAAATCGGCCCGGACGTTCTTCACGGAGCTGCAGGACGCGGGCGTGAAACGCCTCGTTGATGTTCGTCTGAACAACACCTCGCAGCTCGCCGGCTTTACCAAGAAGGACGACCTCGGGTTTTTCGCCGAAGCCATCTGCGGCATCCAGTACGTTCACATTCCCGCGCTCGCCCCCACGCCGGAAATCCTTGACGCCTACAAAAAACACAAGGGCGACTGGCGCCTGTACGAGCAGGAGTTCCTGGACCTCCTGCGATCGCGGCGCATCGAAGAGACGGTCTCGCGCGAGATGCTGGATGAAGGCTGTCTGCTCTGCAGCGAAGAAACGCCAGAGCACTGCCACCGCCGCCTCGTCGCCGAGTATCTCAAAGACAAATGGGGCAACGTCGAGATCGAACACCTTCCGTGACGGGACACGCATGTCCCCCCGCCCCGGTTGGCTATCCTGTAGGCAGATGTCCCTCGCCTCCATCCCGGATGCCATCGAGCACTTCCGCGCCGGCCGAATGGTCGTGGTCGTCGACGACGAGGACCGCGAAAACGAAGGCGATCTCACCAT
>CAYVPZ010000740.1:0-2671 GCA_964453955.1 uncultured Solibacteraceae bacterium
CTGGACGAACTGCCGCAGTTGTGGAACGTCCTGATGGGCGATATGAGCCTTGTGGGCCCGCGACCCATCGTGGACAAAGAAGTAGTCCGGTATGGCCGGAGCTTCGATCTCTACACCAGCGTCAAGGGTGGGATCACCGGCTTGTGGCAGGTTTCCGGACGCAGCGACACTTCTTATGAGGAGAGAGTTCACCTTGACACGTTCTACATCCGCAACTGGTCCTTGTGGCTCGACTACTGCATTCTGTTCCGCACTGTCGCGGTGGTGCTCTTCCGCAAGGGCGCGTATTAGCCCGCATTCTCGCGCCTATCTTGCGGCACTTCTGCTGGCCACCTCTCTCTGTTCACACGCCCAGACGGGCACGTCCCAGATCAACGTATCCCGCGATCTGGTCACGCTCGGAATCGCCAGCCAGAACCTCCTCCCCAATAACCCTGGCCTCGACGCGCGCCCGCTGTTTCAGGCCGCGCTCGATTTCGCCAATCAGAATGGGATCGGGCGGGTAATTGCCGACCCCGGCGCATACTATTTCCTGACGCCGGGAGCGCAGGGCGTCTACATGTCCATCAATGGTTACTCCAACCTGACCATCGATCTGCAGGGCTCCGACGTATATATGGCCGCCAGTTACCTGATCTGGCTTGACGCGACAAACTGCACTCAGCTCACGCTAACGGGGTTTACTCTCGACAGTCTGCAGCTTCCCTTCACTCAGGTCCAGGTAACCGGCGTGCTGCCGCAGCAATGGGCGCTGACTTACTCGACGCTGCCCGGCTGGCCCAGCCCCACTATCTTCAACTCCATAACCAATCCGGACGGCAGCTCGCAGCAATTACTGGCGCTGGTTTTCCGCAATGGCGCGCTGGTGCCGGGAACCAATCTGCTGCCCATCTCCTCGCCATTGCAGGACGGCGTGTTGCAGGTGACGCCCCAGGACGAACCCTGGACGCAGCCCGCCGTTCTGTCCACTTACCGGCCCGGGGACACCGTGGTGTTCCTGGCGCGAGGCTCGGAGGCGCCCATCTTCATTGAGGGCGGCAGCGGCAACGTCCTGAGTAACATCGATGTGTACTCGTCGGGCGCCATCGCGGTGCATCTGGACAACGCCTCCGGCGCTCAGGTCCAAAATGTGCGGGTCATTCCCCGCCCTTCCACCGACCGGCTGATCAGTTCCAATGCCGATGGCATTCACCTGAGTTATGCCCAGGCCAACAACCACGTGTATCAGTGCTTTGTAAGCCACACCGTGGACGACGGCATCGCCATTAACTCGCCGTTTCTCGCATTTGTCGACAGCCAGATCAGCCCGGCGGTAATCCAGGTGGACCGTTACTACCAGTCGACATTTCCCAACGGGTGGCCGGTGCAGTTTATCAACACCGAGACCGCGGAGACCATGTCCAGCGCGCAAATCCAGTCGCAGAACCCGCCGTACAGCAACCCCGCGAACAGCTCCACGGCTACCGTGACCCTGAGCCAGAGTGTTGGCGCTCTTCAGAACGGCTTCGGTTTCATCAACGGCGCGGCGCAGAACCGGGGCGCGGGGTCGGTGATCGAACTGAACACGGTGGAGGACGTGCTTTCGGCGAGGGGCATCTACATGGGCGGGGTGGAGGGAGTCACGGTACAGAACAACGTCATCCGCCGGACCGACTGCGGGGGCATCGTTGCCCACGAGGATCTGGACGCGTATCCGGTTGGCCCGGCCCGGAACATCCAAATCCTCGGCAACACCGTCGAGGATGCCATCGGCCCGGCCGCGGTGGGGACCGGGACGGTGGCCGCCATTGCCTCCATTTTCGTACTCACCACGAATAACAACTTCAGTTTCGTCACCGCCACTCCCAACCAGAACATCACCATTGCAGGTAACTCCATCTACAATTCCGGCCGCAGCGCCATCTGGATCGGCAACCTCAATGGCGGGCTGGTCCAGGGGAACTACGTGTGCAGTTACAATCGGTATCCCGGGCTGGTGGCCTGGGGTCTCGCCGCCGGCACCACGGCGCAACTCATCCAGGATTTCACCGCGGGTATTGTCGTGCACACCAGCTCGGGAGTTATCGTCGAGCAGAACAATGTGAAACAGAACCCGTTCCGGTGCAACCCCGCGCCGTCGCCCGCCGCCACCGAATAGGCTAACACCCGGCCACCGGCGCCCGTCTGTCTGTTCTATCCTTTGACAGGAGGGTGAACGTGTCCAATACATCCGGCCGACGGACGTTTCTGAAGCTGGGCGGCGCAACGGCCGCGGGCTTCGTCGCTCATACCGCGCTCGGCGAAAACGCGGTGGCCCCCAGCCCCGCGCCCCTCGCTTCCCTGCCCGCCATGCCCACCCGCAATCTCGGGCGCACCGGCTACAAGACCGGCATCTTCAGCCTGGGCGGCCAGGCCGCTCTCGAACGCGCCAACAACGACGCGATCGCGGTCCCCATCATCGAACGGGCGCTGGACCTGGGCGTCAACTACCTCGACACGTCCTCCATCTACGGCGGTCCGGACCGCTGGAGCGAGCGCTACGTGGGCCAGGTGATGAAGCGCCGTCGCACCCAGGCCTTCCTCGCCAGCAAAACCAAGGAACGCACGCGCGACGGCTCCCTGCGCATGCTGGAAACCTCGCTGAAGCTGCTGAACACGGACCACCTGGACCTCTGGCAACTGCACGACATCG
>CAYVPZ010000741.1:0-2670 GCA_964453955.1 uncultured Solibacteraceae bacterium
ATATGTTACGGGCAAAACCAAATGGTCCGGGAGTTGCCCATTCCGAGATGAACTCTTATGGATGTCCCTCGTGGAAAAGAAGTAGCGCGCCGCCGGGTAGCCCGGCGAATTGTCTGGGGTGTGGTCACCGCGCTGGCGGTCACCGCCGTCTGCTTCTTCCTGTGGCGGTTGAAGCCCGCCGCGCCCTCGGTGGAAATGGCCACGCTCTGGCCGGACACCGTGCACCGCGGCGAAATGTTGCGCCAGGTGCGCGGTCTGGGCACGCTGGTGCCCGAGGACGTCTTCTGGATTCAGGCCCAGTTCGACGGGCACGTCGACAAGATCTTCAAGCTGCCGGGCAGCAACGTCTCGGCCAACGAAGTAATCATCGTGCTCAGCAACCCGGACATGGAGCTCGCCTCTTCCAACGCGGAATGGGCCCTAAAGGCCGCCGAGGCGAACTACCGCGACCTCAAGGTCCGCCTCCAAACCTCCCAGCTCGCGCAGAAATCCACCACCGAACAGATTCACTCGGACTACCAGCAGGCGGCGCTCTCGGCGGATCGCGACGAGCAGTTGACCAAGCTCGGTCTTAAATCGGATCTGGAGACCAAGCTCTCGGTGGCCAAGGCGGCCGAGCTGAACAACAGTTACGAGCTTTCCAAACAGCAGCTCGATATCAGCGGGCAGTCGATTGACGCGCAGCTCGCCGCCCAGCAGGTGCAGGTGGAACAGCTTCGCGCCGCCTGGGAGCTCAAGCAAAAGCAAGTGCAGCAGTTGACCATCCGGGCGGGCGTGGACGGCGTTCTCACCCAGCTCGGGCCGTCCGCAGGGCCGCTGCTGGAAGTGGGCCAGCGGGTGGCGCCGGGGGCCATCCTGGCCAAGGTGGTGGAGCCCTCCAAACTGAAGGCCACGCTGAAGATACCGGAAACCCAGGCCAAGGACGTGGCCATCGGCCAGGTGGCCTCCATCGACACCCGCAACGGAATCGCCGATGGCCACGTTTCGCGCATCGACCCGGCGGTGACCAACGGCACCGTGGACGTGGACGTCCAGCTGGATGGTAAGCTGCCCGACGGCGCGCGGCCCGACCTCAGCGTCGACGGCACCATCGAGATCGAGCGCCTCAAGGATGTGATGTACGTCGGCCGGCCGGTCATCGGCCAGGCCAACCAGAAGATCGGGCTGTTCAAGATCGATCCGGACGGCAAGGGGGCCACGCGTGTTACCGTCTCGCTCGGGCGGAGCTCGGTGAATACGATTGAAGTGGTCGACGGTTTGCAGGTGGGCGATCGGGTGATCCTCTCCGACATGTCCGCCTGGGATGCCTACAACCGCATCCGGCTGAACTGACAGGAACTAATGTCCGGCGGAAACGTAGTATATCTTTGACCAGGAGACGAGAATGGCAAACGGCAGCGGCAGCGACGCTCTGATTCACCTTGATGGCGTAACCAAGGTCTTCGTCACCGACGAGGTGGAGACCCACGCGCTCGCGGGGATCCACATGGAGATCAAAAAGGGAGAATATATCTCGATCGCGGGGCCCTCCGGCTGCGGGAAATCGACGCTTCTCGCCATCCTCGGTCTCCTCGACTCGCCCACCGACGGCACCTACACCCTGAACGGCCGGCCGGTGCAGAGCCTGAAGATGTCCGAGCGCGCGCGCATCCGCAACCGCGAGATCGGGTTCGTTTTCCAGGCGTTCAACCTGATCGGCGATCTGAACGTCTACGAGAACGTGGAACTGCCGCTCACCTACCGCGGCATGCCCGGCGCCGAACGCAAAAAGCGCGTGCAGGATGCGCTGGAGCGCGTGGGCATGCTGCACCGCGTGAAGCATTATCCCTCGCAGCTCTCCGGCGGCCAGCAGCAGCGCGTGGCCGTCGCTCGCGCCCTCGGCGGGGACCCTTCCATTCTGCTGGCCGACGAGCCTACCGGCAACCTCGACTCAGCCAACGGCGAAGCGGTAATGGACCTGCTTCGCGAACTGCACCGCGGCGGCGCCACCATCTGCATCGTGACCCACGACCCGCGGTATGCGCGTTACGCAGACCGTTCCATTCACCTGTTCGACGGACGAATCGTGGAGGAACAAGCCAGTGTTAATACAGGAGTAGTGTGATGCCCCGGAATGTGGATGCCGTCGCATTGTTCTTCATCGTGGTGCTCGTGCTGGTGACCGGCTATTTCATCGATCACGGGCCCGTGTGTATCGCCAACGGGTTGCGCCTCGGAGTGGTCAACGAGCACGAATTCATGGTTGTCGCGCCGCGGATGCCCGCGCCTCCGCGGCCCCCCGCGCCGCCCGCCATTCCCGCGCCGTCGGACTTGGTCAGGCTGCCCGCTCTGCCCCAGCTCCCGCGCTTCTGAGCCGCGACTCCATTCTGAGCCGCGACGGTGACGGAGCGGTGTGCCTGCGGGAAAGCATAAGATAGGAATCGAACATCATGATCCAGCTTCGCAACGTCGAAAAGTACTTCGAGCACGGGCCCACCAAGACGTTCGTTCTCCGCCGCATCAACCTGGACATCCGCGAAGGCGACTTCGTCTCCATCATGGGACCCTCCGGCGCGGGCAAGAGCACGCTCCTCCACTTGCTCGGTATGCACGACAGCGCGTGGACCGGCGAGTACTACCTGCTCGATCATCCCGTCCACAAAATGGCCAAGAAGGACCGCATGGAGCTCT
>CAYVPZ010000742.1:0-2667 GCA_964453955.1 uncultured Solibacteraceae bacterium
TCGTCGATGAACCCGCGCTCGGCGGCGACGAACGGGTTGGCGAAGCGCTCGCGAAATTCCGCGATCTTTCCCGCGCGCACCTCGGCCCGGTCTCCCGCCGCGGCCAGCTCGCGACGGTTGACAATCTCCACCGCGCCTTCCGCCCCCATCACGGCGATCTCGGCCGTGGGCCACGCCAGATTCACGTCCGTCCGCAAATGCTTCGAGCCCATGACGCAATACGCGCCGCCGTACGCTTTGCGCGTGATCACCGTCACCTTGGGAACCGTGGCCTCCGCGTACGCGTACAGCAGCTTCGCGCCATGCCGGATCACCCCGCCAAACTCCTGATCGGTCCCGGGGAGGAATCCGGGGACGTCTTCGAAGGTGAGGATGGGAATGTTGAACGCGTCGCAGAAGCGCACGAAGCGCGCCGCCTTCACAGACGAGTTGATGTCCAGGCAGCCGGCCAGAAACGCGGGCTGGTTGGCCACCACGCCCACCGAGCGGCCGTCCATGCGCGCGAAGCCCACCACAATGTTCCGCGCGAAGTGCTCGTGCACCTCCAGAAACTCGCCGTTGTCCACCACGCGTTCGATCACGTCCTTCATGTCGTAGGGGATGTTCGATTCGGCGGGAACGATGGAATCCAGCTCCGCGTCGGCGCGGTCGGGCGGATCGCTGGTGGGGCGCACTGGCGCGTCGTCCTGGTTGTTCTGCGGCAGGTAGGTGAGCAGCTCGCGGATGGTGCGCAAGCAGTCGGCATCGTCGTGCGCCAGGAAGTGCGCCACGCCGCTGATGGTGTTGTGGGTCTCGGCGCCGCCCAGTTTTTCCTTGCTCACATCCTCGTGCGTGACCATGCGAATCACGTCCGGACCGGTGACGAACATGTGGCTGGTGTGGTCCACCATGAAGATGAAGTCGGTGAGCGCGGGAGAATACACCGCGCCGCCCGCGCACGGCCCCATGATGGCCGAGATCTGCGGGACCACCCCGCTGGCCAGCGTGTTGCGCAGGAAGATGTCGGCGTAGCCGCCCAGCGAGAGCACGCCCTCCTGAATGCGCGCTCCGCCGGAATCGTTCAGGCCGATCACCGGCGTGCCGGTTTTCAGAGCCAGATCCATGATCTTGCAGATCTTCAGCGCATTGGTCTCCGAGAGCGATCCGCCGAACACCGTGAAATCCTGCGCGAACACATACGCAGGGCGGCCGTTGATCAGACCGGAGCCGGTGACGAAACCGTCGCCGTCCACCACCTGCGCGTCCATCCCGAACTCACGGCAGCGGTGCCGGGCCAGCTTGTCGGTTTCTTCGAAGGTGCCCTCGTCCAGCAGGAGATCGATGCGCTCGCGCGCCGTGAGCTTGCCCACCTCGTGCTGTTTCGCCCGGCGTTCCTCGCCCCCGCCGGCCTCGGCCGCGGCGTGCCGTTTCCGCAATTCCTCCAGTTTGTCCATGCCCGGCTTCATTGAGGGTAGCGCAGGCCGGGGACAGACGGGTTTTGCCCCGCGGAACTCCGCGTGCATTGGCGGTGTCATAGTAGACATGCGTATGCGCCGAATTGCGTCCGTCTCCGTCCTGCTCATGGCCGCCGCGCTGGCCGCCGACCTGCCGGTGCGCGAAGTCATCCTTTATAAGAGCGGCGTCGGCTATTTTGCCCGATCCGGCCCGCTTGCGCCCGGAGAGAGCGCCCGGCTGGATTTCAAGGCCACGGATATGAACGACGTGCTGAAGTCGCTCGCCGTCTCGGACGATTCCGGCACGCCCATTCGCGGCCTCCGTTACGATTCCAGCCTGCCGCTGGAGCAGAAGCTGGCCGAGTTCCCATTTACCGTGGCGGATGGACAACAGGTGAGCGCTTTTCTCGACCGGCTGCGCGGGGCGCGCATCGAGCTGAAGTCTCCCGCGGAGGCGCTGGCCGGAACCATCGTGAGCGCGCGCGCCATCGACGGCAACGATAAGCAGCCGGAGCGCGAGCAGCTCATCCTGCTACTCGATTCCGGCGATCTGCGTGCGGTGGATCTGGCGGCGGTCAGCTCTCTGCGTTTCGCGGACCCGAAATTGCACGCGCAGTTGAAGGACTATCTGGCCACCGTGGCGCAGTCGCGCTCGAAGGACAAGCGCAGCGTGTATATCGATTCCTCCGATGCGAAAGCGCGCACGGTGTCGGCCAGCTACATGATTCCGCAGCCGCTGTGGAAGTCGAGTTACCGGCTGCTGTTGGGCGAGAAGGGCGAGGCGACACTGGAAGGCTGGGCGATTATCGACAATACCACTGGCGACGACTGGACCGGTGTCCGATTGACCGTGGTCTCCGGCCGGCCTGTATCGTTCATCAGCCGGCTGTACGAGCCGTTCTATGTGCAGCGCACCACCGCGGACGTGAACAACGCCTGGGCGCAAGCGCCGGTGGTGTACGAGGGTGAAGTGGTGGGAGGCGTGCCGGGTGGCGTCGCAGGAGGCGTGATCGGCGGTATCGCCGCTCCCGAGAAGATGAAGGCATTCACGCGGCTGGAATCGTTCGGGAAGTTACAGGCGCCACCCCCCATGCGAATGCGGGTGGAACCGAGCACCGTCGCTGCTAACACCGAAACCCGCGAGCTCGGCGACCTGTTCGAGTACCGCTTCGCCGCGCCCGTCACCATCCACAAAAACGAATCGGCCATGCTGCCGTTCCTCCAGCAGAAGATC
>CAYVPZ010000743.1:0-2659 GCA_964453955.1 uncultured Solibacteraceae bacterium
ATACGAGATTGGTCAGTGACTGGAGTTCAGACGTGTGCTCTTCCGATCTGGCATTTATCTTGATCGGCTCGAATCCGACGGCCCGCGCGGCCTCCAGCCCGGCCAGCACGCGCGCCAGATCGTCGCGCCGCGTGATGCGCAGGAAGCGCTCGCGGTCCAGCGTGTCCAAATGCACGTTCAGGCGGCGCAGGCCGGCGTCGTACAACTCCCGCGCCATATCCGCCAGCAGCACGCCGTTGGTGGTCAGCGCCAGATCCTCCACGCCCTCGATGGCCGCGAGCTTCCGCACCAGCACCGGCAGGTCGCGCCGCACCAGCGGTTCGCCGCCGGTGATGCGGATCTTGCGAATCCCCAGGCCCACGGCGATGCGCGCCACCCGCTCAATCTCCTCGAACGACAAAATCTCGCGGTGCGGGACGAATTTCACGCCCTCTTCGGGCATGCAGTAGAAGCAGCGGATGTTGCAACGGTCCGTGACGCTGATGCGCAGGTTGTCGTGCGCGCGGCCGAAAGTGTCGACAAGAGGCGCTGCCGCCATGGTGGCGTTATCTTACCGCAAGCATGCGCTCGATGGGCAGCGCGGCGCGAGCGATCAGTTCCGGCGCCAGTTCCACGCGCGGCTCGAGCGCATCCAGCGCGTCCCGCAGCTTCTCCAGCGTGTTGCGCTTCATGTACGGGCATTCGCTGCAATTGCAGTTCTCGTTGGGCACGAACCAGAACGTCTTGGCGGGCGCCAGCTTCTTCAGCGAGTGCAGCACGCCGCTCTCGGTCATAACGATGAACTCGCCCGCGTCCGATTCGCGCGTGCACCATTCGATGATGGCGGACGTCGAGCCGACGAAATCCGAATCCGCCAGAATGTCGGCGGGGCACTCCGGGTGCGACGCCACCAGCGCCCCGGGATGGGCGTGGCGCATGGCGGTGAGACGCCGCGCCGCGAACGTCGCATGCACGATGCAGGCGCCCGGCCAGATGCGCATATTGGCGCGCCCGGTCTGCTTTTGCACGTAATTCCCAAGATTTATGTCCGGCAGGAATAAAATGGGCTGGTCCGCGGGAATGGAATTCACAATCCGCACCGCGTTGCGCGAGGTGCAGACAATGTCGCTTTCGGCCTTCACATCGGCCGACGTGTTCACGTAGCTGACCACCTGGTGATCGGAGTAGCGCCGTTTGAACGCGCGCACCTGGTCCGCCTGGCAACTGTCCACCAGGCTGCAGCCGGCCTCGCGGTCGGGCGCGACGACGATGCGCGACGGGTTCAGCAGTTTGGCCATCTCCGCCATGAACCACACGCCGCAGAAGGCCACCACGTCGCCCTCGAAATCGCGGGCCTTGCGCGCCAGTTCCAGGCTGTCGCCCACCGCGTCGGCCAGTTCCTGAATTTCGGGCTCCTGGTAGTGGTGCGCGAGAATAATCGCGCGCCGGGCCGTTTTCAGGTCCATAATTTCTTCAGCAATGGATGTGGTGACGGGCATGCCGGGAGCAGCTTTTGACCCATTGTAACAAGGCCCTGCTACACTGTAATCTAAATCACGCACCGGCCCCGCCCACCACTGTCGAGGTTGTTCACATGTCCAGACTCATTCCCGCCGCGGTTTTCGTTCTCCTGTTCGCCGCGCCGCTCGCGCAGGCCAATGTCGCTTCGCTCACCTGCACCGCCACGGCACAGCCGCTGGAGATGCATGCCGAAGAGATTACCGACCAGATCGGCCAGCTCGGGGTCGATTGCGCGGGCGCGCCGGCGTCGACGCAAGCCATCGAAAACGTGACCATTCAGCTCAACGTGCCGATCACCAATCGGATCGACGCGAACAACAACACCGACGCTGTCTTTACCGCCGATTCCGGTTCGGGCCCGGTGCAGGTGAGCCCCGCGGGAGTGCTCATGTCGCCGTACACCCTGGCCTGGAACGGGGTCCACCTGACCTTGTCTCCGGCGGGCACCATCTCGCTGCGCTTTTCGAATATCCGCGTGAACGCCACCGAAGCCACGCCCTCGCCGGGCGGGCAGATTCTGGCGGATCTCATCGTTGGCGGCGATATCCTGCAGGTGAGCCAGGCGTCGCTGCTGGTGGGGACCACGTTTACCAGCCTGTACTCGAACTTTTCGTCGGTGCTGGTGTGCACGCAGGCGGGCGCGGCAGTTCCCCCCGGCCTCAGCTTCTCCCAATTCATCGACGGGGGAGCCGTGTTCAACACCACCCGCATCACGGAGGGGTTCGCTTCCGCGCTCGCCTCGAAGCTGAACCCACAAAACTACGATGCCGATACCGGGCACCGGGTCCTGATCCGCTACACCGGCCTTTCGCCGCTGGCCACGCTGTACGTGCCCGTGGCCATCGCCGGATCGGATGCCGTTGTACCCACCGCCGGCGGCGGTTTTGGCGTACCGGAATCGGGCGGCCAGTACGCGGCAAGCGCCAGCGGCGGCTCGCTTCTGCTTTCGCTGGTGCAGGGCGCGGATGCCAATGGCGCCGGCGGAACGCCGCTCTACTACCCGCCCGCGCCGGGTTCGGGTGCCGTGGTCTTCGATTCGCTGGCCCAGCTGGAGGTGGCCGCGGACGGGTCGGCATCCGGCATCTTCATGAACGCCAACGTGGAGGCCAATGTCGACGGCACGAACAACGGCATCAGCCTTCAGAACGGCGACGACCTG
>CAYVPZ010000744.1:0-2658 GCA_964453955.1 uncultured Solibacteraceae bacterium
TTCCACCGCGAACCGCGCCACCCGCATGGCCGCTTCCGCTCCGAACTGCCGAACCGCATCCGGTATCCAGAACACTGGGAACGGACCCCGCTGGCTTTCCGCCCAAACGGCGTCGTAGATGGGGCCGAGATTCTGACCCTTCCAGAGAATCACGCCGGCCGACAGCGTAATCTCCGCGTAGCGGACGCCCTCCGCCGCGAGCCTCCGCAGCAGATGGCGGGTGGCCAGCGCGTAGTGCTCCGGAGCCGTCAACCGGCTGGTGAGCCAGATGTAGGACTGGATGAACCGGGCGAACGAACCTTCCGGCATGTTTGCACGGATCTGGTCGCGGGTGAGCGAAGGGTCGATCTCCAGCAGCGTTTCCGGCCAGATGGCGCCCTCCAGATGAACGTGCAACGACGCCTTTGGCAGGTCCGTGGATATGTCACCCATTCCTGCCATAATAAACGCGATGACGCCTGGCGAAATGGAAGCGATTGTCGGGGGATGGCACGGCGATGCCTTCGGCCTGCTCGGACCCCATCGCAACGATGATGGCGGCTGGGACGTGCGCGCGTTCCTGCCGCAAGCCTCGGACGCGCAACTTCAACTGAATGGACAGCTCGTCCCCATGGAGAAGATGGACCCGCAGGGTCTCTTCACGGGCCACCTCGAAAACGAGCCGGGGCCATACCGCCTGCTGCTGAAGCTCTGGAGCGGCGGCGAGGTGGAACTCGAGGACCCCTATCGTTTCCCTCCACTGCTCTCCGAATTCGACCTGCATCTGAACACCGAAGGCACCAATTCAGAGACATGGCAAAGCCTGGGGGCTCATCTTGTGGAGGTGAGCGGCGTCCCCGGCGTGCGCTTCGCGGTGTGGGCGCCCAACGCGCTGGTGGTCGGCGTGGTCGGCGATTTCAACGAGTGGGACACCCGCCGCCATCCCATGCGCATGCGCGACGGCGGAGTGTGGGAGATCTTCATCCCGCATATTGGCGCGGGCACGCACTACAAGTATTCGGTGCGGTCGCGCTTCTATGGCTATCATCAGCTCAAGGCGGACCCCGTGGCCTTCGCCTGCGAGGAACCGCCAAAATCGGCTTCCATCGTCGCGAACCTGACGGCTTATAAGTGGGGCGATCAGCAATGGATCGAGGAGCGTGGCCGGACCGACTGGCTGCGGCGGCCGTTCTCGGTTTATGAAGTGCACCTTGGGTCGTTCTTGCGCGGCCCGCGCAACGAGGTGCTCAGCTACAGCGAGCTCGCCGCCAAACTCGTCTCCTACGTCAAGGACATGGGCTACACGCACATCGAGTTGCTGCCCATCATGGAACACCCGTTTTCGGGGTCCTGGGGATATCAGGTCACCGGCTACTTCACGCCCACCGCGCGCTTCGGCCCGCCCGAGGACTTCATGTACTTCGTGGACCGCTGCCATCAGGAGGGCATCGGCGTCATCGTCGACTGGGTGCCGGCGCATTTCCCCAAGGACGCGCACGGCCTCGCCTTTTTCGACGGCACCGCGCTCTACGAGCACGCCGACCCGCGCAAGGGCGAGCACAAGGAATGGGGCACGCTGGTCTTCAATTACGGACGCAACGAGGTGCGCTCGTTCCTGGTTTCCAACGCGATGTTCTGGCTGAAGGAGTACCACATCGACGGCCTTCGCGTGGACGCGGTGGCCGCCATCCTCTACCTGGACTATTCGCGAAAAGCGGGCGAGTGGATCCCCAACGTATACGGCGGCAACGAGAATCTCGAAGCCATCAGTTTTCTGCGGCGCTTCAATGAACTTGCCCACACGGTTCCCGGGGCCGTGACCATCGCCGAAGAATCCACCGCCTTTGCCGGCGTCTCCAGACCCGTCTATATGAATGGGCTCGGCTTCACCATGAAGTGGAACATGGGCTGGATGCACGACATGCTCAGCTACTTCTCGAACGACCCCATCTTCCGCCGTTATCACCACAACAACATCACCTTCAGCATGCTCTACGCCTTCACCGAGAACTTCGTCCTGCCCATCTCTCATGACGAGGTGGTGCACGGCAAGGGTGCGCTGCTGTCCAAGATGCCTGGCGACGTGTGGCAGAAGTTCGCCAATGTCCGCGCGTTCCTCACCTACATGTACACGCACCCCGGCAAGAAGCTGCTGTTCATGGGTTCGGAGATCGGCCAGTGGAACGAGTGGAACAGCGACCGCAGCGTGGAGTGGGACCTCCTGCAGTTCGAGCCGCACCGGAAGCTGCAGAATTTCGTGCGCGACCTCAATCGCCTGTATCGCGCGCACCCCGCGCTGTACGACGTGGATTTCCAATGGCAGGGATTCGAATGGGTGGACTTTCACGATGTCGACCATTCGGTGATCTCCTTCCTGCGGCGTCCGCAGAATGGCAAGCCCTTCCTGCTGATGGTGTGCAACTTCACGCCGACGCCGCACGAGCGGTATCGCGTGGGCGTGCCCGACCCGGGATGGTATCGCGAGATCTTCAACTCCGACGCGGAGATCTACGGCGGGTCGAACATGGGCAACCTGGGAGGCGCGGGGACGCAGCCGGTGGCCTTCAACAACCACTACCACAGCCTGGAGATCACGCTGCCGCCGCTGGCGGTGGTGGTGTTCGCATCGCCGGAAGGGTAGGGTTACCGCGGACCCCTCAGCGGGGGCGCCGCGACGGC
>CAYVPZ010000745.1:0-2657 GCA_964453955.1 uncultured Solibacteraceae bacterium
CCGCGTCAACGACTCCGGCAACGTCCCCAGAGGCTCGCCCACCACGTTCAGCAGGTCGATGAACGTCGGCTTCTGCGTGTCGATGTAGAAAACGCCGGTCAGAATCTCATCGTTTGCCTGTGATTCCATCAGCGTGCGCACCGCGTTGGCCTTGTCCGTCGGATCGTAGCCTTCCTGCAGCTTGCGCAGCCGCAGGTTCGAGCCGTCGTGCATCTCAACCTCGTATACCTCGCCCGACTCGTAATCCACCTCGATGTCGTCGAAGCTGGCCACGAAATCCACTTCGTTGATCGGCTCGTCGTTGTCCTGCATGAACTTGTAGCTCTTCGTCGATCCCTCGTGGTCGTTGAACGTCACGCACGGGCTGATCACGTCCAGCATCACCGTTCCCTTGTGAGCAATCGCCGCCTTCAGCATGGAAAGCAACTGCTTCTTGTCCCCCGAAAACGACCGGCCCACAAAGGTCGCGCCCAACTGGATCGCCAATGCGCAAGTGTCGATTCCCGGCAGGTCGTTTACCACGCCGGTCTTCAGCTTCGATCCGAGATCCGCGGTAGCCGAGAACTGCCCCTTCGTCAATCCATAAACCCCGTTGTCCTCGATGATGTAAATCATGGGCAGGTTACGCCGCATCATGTGCACAAACTGGCCCATGCCGATCGATGCCGAATCGCCGTCGCCGGAGACGCCAAGCGTGGTCATGGTGTGATTGGCAAGAATCGCCCCGGTCGACACTGACGGCATTCGCCCGTGCACGCTGTTAAAGCTGTGCGAGCGGTTCATGAAGTAGGCTGGGCTCTTTGATGAGCAGCCGATGCCGCTCATCTTCATCACCCGTTCCGGCTCCACGCCCATCTGGAACATGGCGTCGATGATGCGCTCGGAGATCGCGTTGTGCCCGCAACCCGCGCACAGCGTGCTCTTGCCGCCGCGGTACTCCAGAATCGGAAGGCCGATGTGATTCAGTTTAGGTGTTGGCGTTGCGGTTGCCATCTAAAAGCCCTCCTTGGTCGCGAACTCTTCCGTAATGGTCTGGGCATCCAGCGGCAATCCGTTGTAATGCAGAATACTCCGCAGCTTCACCACCTGGTCGGCGGGAAGATCGAGCTTCAGCAGGCTCGCCAGCTGTGCGTCCCGGTCCTGCTCCACCACGTAGACGCGCTCGTGCGAGGCCACGAAGTCGTGAATCTCGTGCGCAAATGGGTATGCCCGAATACGCATATAATCCACGCTCTGCTTGTATTTGCCCTTAATCTGATCCAGGCTCTCGCGCATCGCAAAGTCGCTGCTGCCATATGCCAGCACGCCGATCTTTGACGTCCCGTCCTTTACCGCAATCGGCCCGGGAACCAGCTTGCGCGCATTCTCGAATTTGCGCGACAGCCGTTCCATGACCTCGACGTATTCATCCGGCTTCTCGGTATATCCCGCCGCATCGTTGTGTCCCGAACCCCGCGTGAAGTAGGCCGCCTTGGGGTGAAGCGTTCCCGGCAGCGTACGCCAGCCGATCGCGTCCCCGTCCACGTCGCGGTAGCGTGCAAAACCGCCCAGACGCTCCAGATCTTCAGCCGTCAGAACCTTGCCCCGGTCCAGAGGCTTCGCCGGGTATTCGAATACATCCGACATCCAGTTGTTCATGCCCAGGTCTAGATCACTCAGCACAAACACCGGCGTCTGCAGCCGCTCTGCCAGGTCAAAGGCCCCATACCCCATCTCGAAGCATTCCTTCACCGAACCCGGCAAAAGGACAACGTGCTTGGTGTCGCCATGGGAAAGAAATGCCACGCTCAGCAGATCCGCCTGCGAGGTCCGTGTCGGCATTCCCGTCGACGGCCCTGTCCGCTGCACATCGACGATCACTCCCGGAATCTCCGCGTAATAGCCCAGCCCGGCAAACTCCGCCATCAGCGAAATTCCCGGTCCGGATGTCGCCGTCATGGACCGCGCTCCAGCCCAGCCCGCGCCCAACACCATGCCGATCGCCGCCAGCTCGTCCTCGGCCTGCACCACGGCAAAGGTAGCCTTACCCTCCGGCGTCACGCGAAATTTCTTCAGCAAGTCCGTCGTTGCTTCCACCACCGATGTCGAAGGCGTAATCGGATACCATGCCACCACCGTCACGCCCGCAAACACCGCGCCCATTCCCGTCGCCGCGTTTCCATCGATGATGATCTTGCCAGCCGTCTGATTCGAACGCTCGATAAAATAGGGGTCCTGCTTGGTCAGGTTTTCCTGCGCATAGTTGAAACCGGCCTTCACCGCGCCGAAGTTCAGTTCGAACACCTTCTGCTTCTTCGCAAACTGCTTCTGCAGCCCCTTCTCAACCACGCCAAGGTCGATGCGCAGCAGCTGAGCCACCGCGCCCACATACACCATGTTTCTAACCAGCTTGCGCAGCTTGGCCTCGGGACAGATCTCCGCTGTTATCTTGTCCAATGGAACCGGATAGAAGAACACATCCCCGCGATACTGCTTGAGGTTCAGCTTCTCTTCGTAAATAGCTACGCCGCCGCTGGGCAAAGCCAGACAATCCTGCTCCGCCGTGTCGGCATTTAGAGCCACGAGTACTTCGGCATCGCGCTTGCGCGCCACATAACCGTGCTTGCTTGCCCGAATGGTGTACCAGGTGGGAAGTCCGGCGATGTTCGACGGGAACA
>CAYVPZ010000746.1:0-1501 GCA_964453955.1 uncultured Solibacteraceae bacterium
GGTGGGCGGGCTGGGATCGGTTTGCTTCGTCAAACTCCTGCTGGGACTCCGCGCGTGGTTCATGCGCCTGCCGAAATGGACGGTCTGGTTTCAGCCGGTGGCGGGCGGCCTGACGGTGGGGGTGATGGGTTACTTCGTGCCCGAAGTGATGGGCGTCGGGTACGACCACGTCGAAAAGGTGTTGAACGGCGACATTGTTCTGAAACTCGTCGTGCTGTTCGCCGTGCTCAAGATCGTGGCCACCGCGGTCTGCTACGCTTCCGGCAATGCGGGCGGCATTTTCGGCCCGGCCCTGTTCATCGGCGCGATGATGGGCGCGGCCGTGGGAGGCGTCGCTCACGCGCTGTTCCCCGGCTCCACGGCCGGCCCCGGGGCCTACGCGCTGGTGGGCATGGGCACGGCGTTCGCGGGCATCGTGCGCACGCCGTTGACGTCGGTTTTCATGATCTTCGAGATTACCCGCGATTACACCATCATCGTTCCGTTGATGATCTCCAACATGATCGCGTTTTTCATTTCGCAGAAGCTCCAGCGGCAGCCCATCTACGAAGCGCTGGCAGCCCAGGAGGGCGTGCACCTGCCTAACGCGCATTCCCGTTCCGAGACCGAGCGGACCGAGGTGCGCCAGGCCATGCGCAGGGAGCCGGAGGTCTTCTCGCCGGATTTGCTGATCGCCGAGGCCATGCAGAAAATGAAGGAGGGCGCATTCAATGGCTGGCCTGTCGCCGACGCGGACGGGCTGTTGGGAATGATCCGAACCGGCGAGCTCGAAGAAGCCGAGGACGAGGGAGCGTCGTATGGGAAGATCGCCGAGCTGCTCCCCGAAGGTCCCCCGAGCGGCGACCCCACCGCCGAAGAATTCCCGCACGTTCATCCCGACCACACTCTCAGCCTCGCGCTCGAACGGATGGGGGCCACCGGGCTGAATGTTCTCCCCGTCGTCAGCCGCGCCAACATACGCCAGTTGATCGGGGTGATCGCTCTGGACGACATCCTGAACGCCTACGGCGTGGCAAAACGGAGCGAATAGTGGCCAGGCTCTTCGCGGAACCGTCTTTCCCGCGGACCACCGGGTTGGTTTTTCTCGCCATCGCGGCGCTTTTTTCGGTCGACATGTTTCTGGCCGGGCTGGAGCGGAAGGAGACTCGGATTCAGGCCACCCATCTGTTTGACCAGGGGCGGGTGCTGATGGAACGCGGAGACAACGCCGAGGCGATCGAACGAATCGGGGATGCGATCGCCATCGCGCGCGGCAATCGCGAATATCGGAGGACGCTCGCCCAGGCGCAGCTCGCCGCTGGAAAAACCACCGACGCCGAATCGACGCTCGCGGATCTGCTGCAGAGCGATTCCACCGACGGTCCAGCCAGTCTGATTCTGGGCCGCGTCCTGCTGAAGGAAGGCCGGTTCGCGGAAGGAGTCGCGTATTATCGCCGCGCCATTTATGGCCACTGGGACAACGACGAGGCGGGCAACCGGCTGCGCGCGCGGTTTGAGCTGA
>CAYVPZ010000746.1:1511-2653 GCA_964453955.1 uncultured Solibacteraceae bacterium
GATGGCGGAAACCAGGAGGCGACGGACCCGGGGGAGCTGATCGATGTGCTGGCCCGGCGTGACGCCAAAGAAGATCTGCTCGCCGAGCTGCTGCCGGCCGAGGAGCGGGCTCCCCGCGACGCCGCCACGCAAGTCCGGCTGGGGCAGCTGTTCCTGCTGGCGAGGTCGCCGGCCCGCGCCGCCGAGGTGTTTCGTGAGGTTCTCCATGATGCCCCTACCAATGCGGATGCGCATGCGGGCCTGGGCGAGGCGGATTTCGCAAGAGGCGACTATCGCGCGGCCGAGCGCGACTTCGAGACCACGTTGCGGCTGGCGCCCGATAACCCGGCCGCGCGGCAACGCCTCGACCTCTGCAACGAGCTGCTCGCGCTGGATCCAATGGTGCGAGGCCTCGGCCCCGCGGAGCGATTCCACCGGAGCCTCAAGCTGCTGCAGCTCTCCCTCGCCGAGACAAGGCAATGCATGGGACAAAATCCATCGCCGGAATTGCGGGGATTGCTCGATAAGGCCGGGAAGGCGCTCAATGCCCGTGCGAGCGCGGCCCACCAGATGGAAGCGTCCGAGTCCAATCTGGATCTTGCCGAACAGCTCTGGCAGGTTCGCAGGAAAGACTGCAAACCATCACCGGCCGCGGACAGTCCGCTGGCATTGGTCCTGGCGAAGCTGGCTCAGTAGAAAGGCGGAAGTGGCGGAGCGGCGATGCGGCGGCACATTTCACGTCTTCCCCTTATAGGAATCGGCGGCGATTCGGACTCCTTCTGAATAGGGGGTTCCCGCGAAGCCGAATTCTCTGCTGAACTTCGTCGAGTCGAACAGGTAGGGAGAATCGCTTTGATACAGCATCTCGTACGACTCGCGAACCTGGGGTTTGAACCATCCGGCCAGACGAAGCACCGGCCTGCTCAACACCCGATACTTGGGGGCCACTCCGAATTCACTTGCCGCCATGGCGATGAACTCACTGCCGGTTGGCGGATTGGGCGCCGTCGGCAGATGCCACACCTGATTCCACGCCGACCCCTCGTCCGCCAGCATTGCTACGCCGCGCGCAGCGTCAGGAGTGAAGGTCAGCGAGTGAGGTACTGCCGCATTGACCAGCCACGATGCTTTTGCCCCTTTCGCAAAAGGCTCAAAGACCAGAA
>CAYVPZ010000747.1:0-2645 GCA_964453955.1 uncultured Solibacteraceae bacterium
GCACCTCGAAACCCAGCTCGGCATCGCGGGCAATCAGGACGCCGATGAGGTTGGCCATGGAGGTTCCCGTGACAAACAGGCCGCTGGCGCTCTCCGGGAACCTGAAGAGGCGGCACATCCAGCGCACAATCTGCCGCTCCACCTCGATGGGAATGTGATCGCGTCCGCCCAGGTTGGCGTTCAGGCCCGCCGCCAGCATCTCCGCCAGCAGGCCCGCCGGCGTTCCGCCGCCATGCACCCAGCCCATGAAACCGGGGTGCACGTTGCCGGTGCTGAAGGGCAGGATATAGCGCATGAATTCCTCGTGCACGGCGGCGAGAGTGGAGGGCGCTTCGGGAAGATCGCCGTGGAACCGCGACCGCACCTCGCCGGGTATCGGCTGCCAGACCGGACGCTCGCGGATGTTCTCCACGTAGTCGAGGATGTCGTCCAGCATGCGGTGCGCCTGGGCCCGGAAATCGGGCCAGTCGGAAGGGTCCAGCGTCGGTGCGTTGTCGTCCATTCGTGTGCCCGGTTGCCTCGCCGCAGGCCAAAGGCCGCCCAAAGGCCTGCTCCACAAGGGCTGGTGCTTAACCCAATCCTGGCACACGAATTGGCGGAAGGCGGCGGAGCGCGCCGCTTACTTCACGACGTTGCCGCCGAACTGGAACGCCGGACCAATGCCGAAACGCACCGTGTTGCGGCCGTCTTTCAGCAGGTCGCTGAACAGATGATCGTGAACGAAGTCGGCCTGAATGCGAATGGCCACGTGCTTCGAAATGTTCACGTCGGCCCCGCCGCCAAAGCCGTAGAAGAGGACCGAGTCGGTCTTCACGCCGGAGGGCACCAACTGGTCCACGATGCCCACGGCCACCGGATCGTCGGGGTTGGGGTGGGGCGTGGCGGCCTCATGGATCAATCCCACTGCGGGCCGGATGAACAGCGTGGCGCGCGAGAAACCGTGGTAGGAGAACTGCGGGCCGCCGGCGTAGGTTTCCGTCACCGAATGCAGGGGCACCACCAGCGAGTAGTTGGCCGGGATGGCGCCCTCCCCAATCAGGCCCTCGAGCTCCGCGCCCAGTTGCTGCTGCAGGGCGGTGGTGAGCAGGTTCGGCGTGATGCTGGTGTTTCCGCTTTCCGTACTGAAATCGAACCCCAGCGTCAGCCAGGGCACCACCCGTACCCCGAACTGCGTCTGAAAGCCGCTTTCGGCGAGACTGATGTGCGGGCTGTTGAGGTACGCGTAACCCGCGTATATGTCGAAACGGCCGACGTAGGTCTGCTGACCGAAGGCCAGCGAGGCGGGCAGCAGCATGGACAGCGCGGCCACCAGACAAATCGTACGCACGGGGCGATTTGCCAGGAGACTTCCTGCGGACTGGTGTTGCATCGGTTCCTCCCGAATTACAATCGTCAAGCCACCGGGCAACCGAGCCCGGCCGATTATGCCACTACCGCTGAAGTTGTCGAACGGTCTTGAAAAGCTATCGAATGGTTTCACATGTTCATCAATCTGTCAAGAACGAAACCCGCGCCCGCGCGGGACGGCGCAAACGGGAGGTCCCCTGCTATACTGATGTTTTTGCTTCCCCGCTGACGGGTCGCGGAGGTGTGGGTGTGTTCTTTGGCGTCAGGGACCTGGAAGTCAGGAAAGCCCATTTCGACGTAGCGATTCCCGCGGGCGAGATCGATTACGTGGAGGGCCTCCGGCAAACCGGCGATCTGGAAGCCGTGGGGACCGCCGAACTGCTGGGAAATACCCTCGGCGAGATCCGGGTCAGGGGCCGTCTCAAGGTGACCATGGAAGCCGAGTGCGACCGCTGCCTGGAGATGGCGCGGTTTCCGATTGCGTCGGATTTCGACCTGTTTTACCGCCCGGCGGACACCGGTACGAAGGGCGAGGAAGTGGCTATCTCGGACGCCGAGAGCGAGGTTGGTTTCTACGAGGGCGGCGGGGTTGAGCTGAGGGAGATTTTGCGGGAGTTTATCCTGCTGGCGATGCCGATGCAGCGCGTGTGCCGGGAGTCCTGTCTGGGGATTTGCCCGGCGTGCGGCCAGAACCGCAACGTGCGCGCGTGCCATTGCACCGCGGAAGCGGTGGACGATCGCTGGTCGGCGCTGAAGAATTTCAAATCGTAGAGAAGAGGAACGACAATGCCCAATCCGAAACGCCGCCACTCCAAGAGGCGCACCTCCGCCCGGCGCACCCACGACGCGCTCCCGGGCGCGACGCTGGCCGAGTGCCCCAACTGCCACGAGCCCAAACTGCCCCATCGCGCCTGCCCGCACTGCGGGCGTTACAAGGGCCGCGAAGTAGTGGAAGTCGCGGTCGAATAGCTCCCCCCAATCGCAATGTGCCGGCGTGATCCATGGTAACGATCGCGGTTGATGCAATGGGCGGCGACTCCGCCCCGAAAGCGGAAATCGACGGCTCCATTGAAGCCGTCCGCAAGCTGGCAAACGTGCGCATCATCCTGGTGGGCCGCGAGGACGTGCTGCGGCGCGAGCTGGCCCGGCGCGACGGCTCCAGCGAGTGGCGGGACCTGATTGAGATCCGCCACGCCCGCGAAGCGGTGACCATGGAGGACAGCGCCAAAGCGTTTCGCACCAAGCGCGACAGCTCCATTCGCGTGGCCTCGCGGCTGGTGCACGACGGCGTGGCCCAG
>CAYVPZ010000748.1:0-2635 GCA_964453955.1 uncultured Solibacteraceae bacterium
CCTATGGGCAGTGGCCTGTTTGCCGCGCGGACGCCTCGCCTGCCGAGGATCCTTTTACTTACTCACGGGGAGCCAACGTGCGCCCCCAATTCCAAGGTAAATCCGTTAGCTTACACTGTCAACCCAAAATGTCGCGAGAGCGCAAAGAAACCGTGAGGCATAATGAGAACGAGTGCGGACGTGATGGAACCGGTAGACATAGCGGCCTTAAAAGCCGCTGGCCTGCAAAGGTCGTGTGGGTTCGAGTCCCACCGTCCGCACCAGCGGCGCCGATGCGACCAACCCGCAAGCTGACGCTGGTCCCGCTTGCGGCCGCCACCTACTTCATGGTGTCCGGCGGACCCTATGGCCTCGAAGAACTGGTGCAGGATTGCGGTTATCGCACCGGGCTGCTCATCCTGCTGCTGATACCGCTGGTCTGGAGCCTGCCCACCGGACTGATGGTGGGCGAGCTCTCCGCCGCCATTCCCGACGAGGGCGGATTCTACGTCTGGGTGCGGCGCGCCATGGGGCCGTTCTGGGGTTTTCAGGAGGCGTGGTTGTCGCTGGTGGCCAGCGTGTTCGACATGGCCGCGTATCCCGCACTCTTCGTCCTGTATCTCGGGCGGCTCTGGCCGGCGGCCACCCAGGGGTTCAACGGAATGCTGATTGGAGCGGCGGTGGTAGCCGCGTGCGTCGTCTGGAATCTGGCCGGTGCGCGGGCCGTTGGGACCGGCTCGGTTCTGCTCGGCATTCTGCTTCTGAGTCCCTTTCTGCTGATCGTGATCTTCGCGCTGGTCCGTCACCCCGCGCTGGGCGCCACGCCTGTCACCGCGGGCGGCGCGCAGGGAGGTCTGCTGGCCGGCATCATGGTGGCCATGTGGAATTACATGGGATGGGACAACGCCTCCACGGTGGCCGGGGAAGTGGAGAACCCGCAGAGAACCTATCCGCGCGTCATGATGGCCGCCCTGGCCGCGACGGTTCTCTCGTACGTCATTCCGGTTGGCGCGGTTTGGCGGACCCACGTTCCGCCCGCCTACTGGGCCACGGGCAGTTGGGCCGGCATTGCCTCGTTGGTGGCCGGCCCGTGGCTGGGCCTCGCGCTGGTGCTGGCCGCCATGATCAGCAGCCTGGGCATTTTCAACTCGCTCACCATGTCGTACTCCCGTTTGCCCATAGCCATGGCCGAAGCGGGCTACGCGCCGCGAGCGTTCCTGCGCCGAATGCCCAACGGCGCGCCCTGGGTCTCGATTCTGGTCTGCGGTCTGGCCTGGAGCGCCGCGCTGGGGCTGAGCTTCGACCGGCTTCTGATGCTGGACATTCTGCTCTATGGCGCCAGCCTCGTTCTGGAGTTTGTCGCCCTGGTGGTGCTGCGTGTACGCGAACCCGGTCTTGATCGCCCCTTCACCGTTCCGGGCGGCCTGGCGGGCGCCGTCCTTTCGGGCGTGGGCCCCACCGCACTGCTGGTGGTCGCCTTGATTCGGAACCGCAATGAGCAAATGGGCCGCATCAGCGCACTGACCGTGGGATTGATTTTCATGGCTGCGGGCGTAGTGGCGTGGTACATGGCGAAATGGGCGCACCAGGCCAACAATCCCGAGAAGAGACAACCATTCAGTTGACACTGTAAACCATATGGTCTACAGCTGAAGTGTGATCGGCGGCTTCCGGCATAAGGGAGTGGAAGAGATTTAACTCAAGGGCGCGACGCGCCGGATCGGCGCCGCTTATGTCCGCAAGTGCGTACGCATCCTGCAATTGCTGGAGGTAGCGGGGCAGCCCGAGGACATGAACATCGCTGGCCTTCACTTTCACGGCCTGCGAGGCAACCCGAAACGCCGGTCGGTGCGCGTGACCGGAAATCGCCGGATCACCTTCGGCTGGTCGGGCGAAAAGGCTCCGGAAATCGATTTTGAAGACTACCATTAAGGGAGGGAGCTGTGGAGAGAAGGAACAGACTGCCACCCGTTCATCCCGGCGAGGTCATCAGGGAAGACATCCTGCCGTCGGTCGGCCTGTCCGTGACCGCCGCGGCGAGAGCTCTGGGGGTGTCGCGCCAGATGCTACATGACATTCTGGCGGGTCGCAGACCTTTGTCGGCCGTGATGTGTCTGAGAGTAGCCCGGCTTTTCGGCAGCACGCCGGAGCTGTGGATGCGACTGCAGGCAGCTTACGATCTGAAGAAAGTTGAGCAGGACAAGAAAGCCATGCAACGCGTCACACGAATCGTACCGGTAAAGCCGGTGAAAGAGGCCCGGGCCTAGCAGCCATGGGCTCCCACTGAGGGAAAGAAGTGGGAATCGCATTCGTTATCGCGCTCTCGATCCTTTCCGCTCCCCTCCAGACAGCGCATGAACCGAACGACAATGCTGGTATCCTCTCCGGTCCTGGTTTCGCTTTCATCCTTGCTGCGCCAGACGGCTGGGTACTTGATGACGTAAGCGGGAGGAAGGAGGGATTACCTGCGGTCTTCTACAAACGAGGGGATTCCTGGAGCCACGCAAAGGTGGTGATGTACGCGAATCCCGTTCGCAAGTCTAAGGGCGAAACGGTGGGGAGCGTCATCGCAGACGACGTCAGCCGCTTCCGTAGCCGGAACCCCGGTATAGCGGTGGAAGATGGAGATCCTGTTGCCGTCAACGGCCGTCGCAAG
>CAYVPZ010000749.1:0-2631 GCA_964453955.1 uncultured Solibacteraceae bacterium
GCGCGCGGGCGCCGACGTGATCGCGCCCAGCGACATGATGGACGGGCGGGTGGCGGCCATCCGCAAGGCGCTGGACGACGACGGTTTTCCCATGCTGCCGATCCTCTCCTACGCGGCCAAATATGCTTCGGTGTTCTATGGGCCTTTCCGCGAGGCCGCGGAATCGGCGCCGCAGTTTGGCGACCGGCGCAGCTACCAGATGGACCCGGCCAACGGCAGGGAAGCCATGCGCGAGATCGAGCTGGATATCGAGGAAGGCGCCGACATGATTATGGTGAAGCCGGCCATGCCGTATCTGGACATCATCCGCATGGCGCGCGACCGGTTCGATCTGCCGCTGGGGGCGTATCAGGTGAGCGGCGAGTTCAGCATGCTGGTGGCGGCGATCCGGAACGGGTGGCTGGACCGCAATCGCGCCATTCTGGAGTCCCTGACGAGCATCCGGCGCGCCGGCGCGGATTTCATCCTCACCTACTTCGCAAAGGAAGCCGCGGAGCTGCTTGCTTGAAGGGTGCTGAGACTGAGGGCTCGTTGATTCCCCTGAAAGCGGTCATTTTCGATTACGGCAACGTGTTGTCGCGCCCGCAGGCCATGGAGGACATGGCGGACCTGGCTCGGGTGGCGGGCGTGGCCACGGCGGACATGCACCGTTTCTACTGGCAATTCCGTTCCGCCTTCGACCGCGGCGATCTGGACGAGGCGTCGTACTGGAGCGCGGTGGCCGGCGGGGCGGGCCGCGACTTCACGGCGGAACAACTGCGCGAGATCGTGCGGCTCGACAACGAGAGCTGGTCGCGCCCCGATCCGGTGATGGTTCGCTGGGCGGCGGCGCTGCGCGCGAGCGGGATGCGCACCGGGGTGCTCTCCAACATGCCCATCTCCCTGCGCCGCCACCTGACCGCGCATGTGGCATGGCTGCGCGGCTTCGACCACTACACGTATTCCTGCGACGTTCACATGATCAAACCCGAAGCGGGCATTTATGAGCACGCGCTGCGGGGCCTGGGAGTAGCCGCCGGCGAGGCGTTGTTTCTGGACGACCGGGAGCCGAACGTGGAGGGCGCGCGGCGGGTGGGACTCCACGCCATGCTGTTCCGGTCGGCCGAACAGGCCAATGGCGAGATCGATGGGCGCTACGCGATACCGCGGATCGAGCTATCCTGAAGCTTCGTGGAAAACATTTGCGTATGCCCCCGTTTGCCGATACAGTTAGTCTGACAGCGCGCCCATCATGAGCCGCATTACCGAGGATCGGCAATCCGGGCAGACCGAGCAGGAAGTTCAAACTCTCCTCGCGCGGAAGCTGGTGGCGCTGATCAACGAGCGCGAGCGGGAAATGACGCGAGTCTCGCGCGTGCTGCACGACCGGGTGGGGCAGGTGCTGAGCGCGGTGGGTCTGCAACTGGATGTCATGCGCATGGAGCTGCAGGCTCAGGCGCCGAGCATTGTCGGGCGCACCGCGGAGATCCAGCAGATGCTCGAAGAGGTGATCACGGAGCTGCGCGGCTTGAGCTACGAACTGAACCCGGATATCGTGGAGCGCGCCGGGCTGCCGTTCGCGCTGGATCGTCTGGTGGGCCGCTTTCGCGAGAGCTATGGCGGAACCATGCGCCTGTTTGTCGATTCCGCGGCGCGCGTGCCGGAGAACACGGGCGGAACGTTTTACAAAGTGGCCGAGTTCGCGCTCGACAACGTGGTGGAACACTCGGAAAGCAGCTATGCCGAGGTGCTGGCGCGGCAGGTGCGAGACCGTTTCGTGCTGGAGGTGCGCGACAACGGGCACGGCTTCAACGTGGACGAGACGATCGGCAAGGTGCAGGGAGGACTGGGACTGCTCCTAATGAAGTATTATGCGTCGCGGGATGGAATGCGGCTGACCATCCACAGCCTTGCCGGCAAAGGCACCATCGTGAAGGCCAGTTGTCCGGCGCGGAGCAAGTGACCATGCCGTTTCACGTGCTGCTGGTGGACGACCACAAGATCATGCGCGACGGGATCCGCGCGATCCTGCGCCACAACGAGGAATTCGTCGTGATCGGCGAGGCCGAAAACGGCTCCGAAGCGGTAGCGCTTTGCCGCCGCAAGAAGCCGGAGATCGTTCTGATGGACATCGGGCTGCCCGGGCTGAATGGGATTGAGGCGACCCAGGAAATTCTGCGCCACGTGCCCGAGACCCGCGTCATCATTTTGTCGATGTACGACGACGAGCACTCCGTGGTGAGCGCGATTCGCTCGAGCGCGCGCGCATTTGTGTTGCAACGAGCCTCCGATAACGATCTGATCGACGCGCTGCGCACGGTTGCCAAGGGCGGATCGTACCTGAGCCCGCAGGTGTCGGACAGGCTGTTGCACCGCATTCAACGGGGCGATCTGGAATCGAAGCCGGCGCCCTCCGCGCTCGACGGTCTCTCGCCGCGGGAGTTGCAGGTGCTGCGGCTGGTGGCCGAGGGCAAGACGAGCAAGGATATTGCCGTGATGCTCGATCTCGGCCTGCAGACCGTGCGCAGTTACCGCAAAACCATGATGAAGAAGCTGGGCGTCAACAACGTGGCTGGGCTGACGCAACTGGCGCTCTCGGCCGGGCTGACGCAGTTCGCCGCCAGCGAAACCGCGGGACAAGAAGAGTGACGG
>CAYVPZ010000750.1:0-2612 GCA_964453955.1 uncultured Solibacteraceae bacterium
CAAGACTGAGAAACGCGCCACCGATGACTGAACGGCTCACGAGCTTCCACAGACCGTCTGCGGGGTTGTCTGTCGTGGCTCGCATGGGGTCGCTGGGGTCGTTGAACACACTCACCTGAGCGCCCACGTCGAATCCGGTGCGTTGGGGGAACGTTCGTTCATATGCGACTCTGCGGACACGGTAGCGGATTGTGGTTGCCATGTGGTTCGACCTGTCGATGGCGACCACGTTACCAATGGTTGATTCCGAGTGCCAGTGGAGGCGGATCATGTCCGGCCCGCCTTCGAATATGAATATCACTGTGCTAAAAGCAACGACAGCGCCATGCCAAATCGGCCAGGATCTCATCGCACCGGCTGGCCTTCGCTCAGGCGGCCTTCCATCACGATCAGGCCGAGGAGCAGGAACACCATGCCCGTGCCCAGGATGGGCACCACGATCATCGCGCCGATGCCCCACCATTGCGCCATGAAGCCGAGCGACCAGGGCGCCAGCATGCCGCCAGTGAAGGCGAAGGAGAAGATGCCGCTGTAGACCATTGGATGGTAGTAGGGGAAGCGCCGGCCGATGCTCTCCATGGTCAGCGGGAAAATGGCCGCGAAGCCAGCGCCGGTGCAGAGGATTCCCATGGCCGCGCCGGGGATGTTGTCGGTCGCGCTGAGCAGGACGCAACCGAGCAGGGCCGCCGTCGCGGAGATCAGCAGCAGGCGCCAGCGGCTGATGCGAGAGAGCAGCCCCTGGGCTACCACGCGCCCCAGCAGCAGAGACGCCCAGTAGAGCGCCAGCAGGAAGAGCGAGTCGGCCGGGCTGATGCCCAGCCTCTGAATGAGGAACAGAGGCAGCCATCCGGCGATGGCCCATTCGTTGCCGAACTGGAAGAAGAGCAACAGCGCGAAAAGCACCGCGGCGGGCGAGCGGAACTGGCGGCGGAGCTGCTCGGTTTGCGGGGGCGGGGCGGGCCGGCCCGGAATGTGAATGCGCAGGAAGAGCACGCCGAAGGACGCCGGGATCACCGCCACCAGAATCAGAATGCCGCGCACGTCCCAGACATAGTAGGTGCTGGCCACCAGCAGGGACATGACGATGCAGCCGAGGCCGAAGGTCATGCCGGTGAGATTCAGGGTGGCCGCGCGGCCCACATCGTAGAGGGGCGAAACGCCTTCCAGCAGGGCCACGTACAGGAGTCCGGCGGAGAATCCGAGCCAGAACAGACCGGGCAGGCGCCACCAGGGGGAGAAGGGCGCGCTCATGGCGGCGAGATAGAGGAAGCCGCCGGCCGCCAGAAACGAGGCCAGTGCGGAGGTGAAGGCCACGCCGCGCCCTTCCATGAGGGCCTGGCCCGCCCGGGAGGCCACCAGAAAGCCGGCATTGAGCAGGAGGAAGTATGTTCCCGCGGTTACATATTCCGAGCTGAGGTGGAATCCCCAGACGGGCAGGACGGCACCCACGAATGACATCAGCAGACCGGCCAGGAAGAAGCCGGCGAGGGACACCCGGGCGGCGCCGACACCGGAGTCGGCGGTGTTCACAGGGATTGCGCTCAGGCTGTCTGCCAACTTTGTATTCTATCCCTTGCTACGGAATGGTGTAGCGGGGGGGGCGGGCGAACTATGGAATCCGGTAGGGCTGGGTGTCCGCTTTTGTGTGTTGTCAATAGTTTAGCGGTGGAGATGCGATTGCTGCTCACGACCATGCTTAAGGGTCAGCGGCCATCGCATGGTGGGTGTTGTCTCTCTTGTGTAGGAGAGCCCTGTCGGGGGTCGGCAGGGCTCTTTCCTTTGTTTCAATCGCCGGAAACGCGTCGAACCGTGAGATCCATAAGCTTTTGAGCCGGCCGCGTGCCTATGGTCAGCTCCGCAAGTTCGGTCCATTCTCCCTTCTCACTGATGCGCAGGACCGAATGGGTGCGTATCTCACCCAGGGTGAAGCCCCAGGTGATTGCACCGCCACCATCGGCGAGTTTTACGTCGCTTTCGAGCCACCTCCCGTCGTTAAAGGCTCGCATCCGGTAGGTTCCGGACTCGTCGTCGAAAGAGATCAATCCCAGAGCTTGCAGCACACGTTTGCCGTCCGATTTCGTCCGGCCGACGCCCTGGATCATCAGCACCAAACCATCGAGTTTGAATTGTGCCTCTTCCGTCTGGGACAAAGCAACAAACTGGCCGGGAGCTCGAAGAAGCGACGCTTCGCCAGCCCACTTCCCGACCAGGAAGCTGAGTTTCATCATCGCAGCGCGCTGAACTGCAACGTCGGGCGTCCGTGGCGCTTGCGCCATGCAGACGAGCCCAAGTGAGACGGCAGCCAGAACGAGGAGAGCTGTGCGGATCATAAGTCACATAGACACCGGTGGCGAGGGAAAGTTCCAGGCCTGGCGGCGTTACCATCGATAGAGCCCTTTCTCTCCATGGAAACCAGCCACACCGACATTGCGCTTTGCGTGCGCGGCCTGCGCAAGGCTTATGGCGACGTCGTGGCCGTGGACGGGCTCGATCTGGAGATCGGCGAGGGGGAGTGCTTCGGGCTGCTGGGTCCGAACGGCGCGGGCAAGACCACGACCATCGAGATCTGCGAAGGGCTGCTGGATGCCGACGCGGGCAGCGTGAAACTGCTG
>CAYVPZ010000751.1:0-2611 GCA_964453955.1 uncultured Solibacteraceae bacterium
GCCGCGGACCATGAAAATATATTCCTTGGCCACCTTTCGCTTGTCCCGGTCATCCTGCTGATAAATGCCGTGGAACTTCAAGAACTCATAATCATCCTCCGAGAAGCGGTCCAGGGAGGCATCGGCCAGAGTTTGCAGAGCCTTGATCAGGCCGGGATCGGCCAGACGCCGATCCTTCCAATACACCCCAAACGCGCCGATGGGGTCCGCCGAGCGGATGGGAACCACCGCGAGACTCTTCACGAAGGTGCCCGCGAAGGCCGCGGGAGACAAGCGCGGATCGTTGGCCACATCCTCGATTACGGCGTGCTGCCGGTTGAGAATCACCCAGCCGCCGATGGACGAATGCAGCGGGAAGCGCTGACCTTTCCAGAGGGGCTGCAGAGCGTCTTCGTCGATATAGTGAACGTCGCCGCCGTCCCGAAGCATGACCGTGGCGCCATCCGCTCCGGCCAGCGTGCGCACGGCGCTCTTAAGAATGTCAACGACACCCTGAGTGGTGCGCGCACTGGATAAGCGGTCGAGGGTGTCGAGCACCACCCTCGCGTGCTCGGTTTGCATGGCTGGCTATTATTCCGATCCCGGCATCCACACTATATCCGTATGACATGATGACTGCAAGGACTTAAATGGAATATACCAGGAATAATCCCAGCCGAACAGATCAGGAATGGGATCCGAATAAGCTGTACAGCAAAAGAGCGAGAACCAGAACGGTCACCGCGACATAGAGATAATCGCGCTCCCGCGCAAACGCGTACACCGACCAGGCGACCCGGGCAACCGGTGTCGCAATCAGGAATAAAAGGCCAAGCTGAATGATGGCGCGTCCACTGACACTGAACACGCCGCGGAGTATTCCTGAAATATGGCGATAAGAATTCGGCTCGCCGCGAAAAATGCTGTACTCGGGGCGGGCGGCGCCGTGGCGGGCCAGGTACACAATTCCTCCGACGAGCACAACGGCCGCCGAAAAGATCACGCCCGCGCGCAACAGGCGGCCCAGTGCGACGTCGAGTTGCCGATCGGTGTACCCGGTTTTCAGAGCGTCCCCTTCGCGCCGTTATAAAGCATTTCCAGCGCCAGCGCGACCACGACCGCGCCAAATACCCAGCGCAATAGCCGCGTTCGGGAACCCGCCAGCAGCCGGGCCCCGGCCAGCGAGCCGGCCAGCACGCCCAGCATGACGGGCATGGCCAGGCCTGGGTCGATGTAGCCGCGGTTCAGGTAAACGCCCGCGCTGGCGGCGGCGGTGACGCCGATCATGAAATTGCTGGTGGTGGTGGAGACCTTGAACGGCAGGCGCATGATCTGATCCATGGCGACTACCTTGACCGCTCCGGAGCCGATACCGAGCAATCCCGACAGGGTTCCTGCGAGCAGCATTACGAAAAAACCGCCGGGCACATTGTGCACGCGATAAGTGTGGGCCCCGTCAGGCGTGGGATATGTCCCATCCATGTGGAGAAATGCCACAATGCGATCCGGCTGCGCTCCGATTTCCGGACGATCCTTCCTGGATTTGGTGGAACTTAATGCCGACCAGAGCAGGACTATGCCGAAAATGATGGCGATGGCGCGCACCGGCAGGACGCCCACCAGAAATGCGCCCGCGAGCGCGCCCAGGCAGGTGGCGATTTCCAGAAACATGCCGGCGCGGATGTTGGACCAGCCCTCGCGGACATAGGCGGCCGCGGCGCCGGAGGAGGTGGCGATTACGGAGACGAGCGACGCGCCAATGGCGTAATGTATGTCCACGCCAAACAGCAGCGTGAGCACCGGCACGATGACCACGCCGCCACCCAGACCCGTCAGCGAACCGAGGAAGCCGGCGGCGATCGAGATGAGCCCGGTGAGCGCCGTGAATTCGAGGATGTTCATGGCGAGACCGCGCGGGGCAGGCTAGGGGCGCCAGCGGACGATAGGTTTGCGGGCCGCGGTCACTTCATCGACACGGCCGGTGCGCGTGCTGTGCGGCGCCGTACGCACCAGGTCCGGGTTCTCCTCGGCTTCCTGAGCGATTGAGATCATCGCCTCGGCGAACAGATCGAGCTCCTGTTTGCTCTCGGTCTCGGTGGGCTCGATCATCAGCGCGCCGTGGACAATCAGCGGGAAGCTCACGGTGTAGGGATGGAAGCCGTAGTCGATGAGCCGTTTGGCGATGTCGCCGGTGCGGACGCCGTGCGCGGCCTGGCGCTCGTCGCTGAACACGCACTCGTGCATGGAAGGCGACGGATAGGGCAGATGGTAATACGGCTCGATGAGCTTGCGCAGATAGTTGGCGTTGGCCACGGCGTCCATGGTGACGGCGCGCAGGCCCGGCCCGCCGTGCGCCATGATGTAGGCCAGCGCGCGCACCAGCACGCCGAAGTTGCCGTAGAAGGCGCGCACGCGGCCAATCGAATGCGGCCGGTGGTAGTCCCAGGTCCAGCCGCCGTCGTTGCGCGCGAGCCGGGGGGTGGGCAGGAACGGCTCAAGCTGCGCCTTGATGGCCACCGCGCCGCAGCCCGGCCCGCCGCCGCCGTGCGGGGTGGAGAAGGTCTTGTGCAGGTTCAGGTGCATCACGTCGATGCCGAAATCGCCGGGCCGCGCCACGCCCATCAGCGCGTTC
>CAYVPZ010000752.1:0-2604 GCA_964453955.1 uncultured Solibacteraceae bacterium
GCCTGCACCTGGTGGCGAACAAACCGGTTTCGTTTCGCATGTACAGCTCGCTGACACGCGTGGACGACGAGATTGGAAATAAGGTGAACATCACCGCGGTTCCCGATTTGCATCTGCACGCGCCGCTGAATGCAGTGATCCGGTTCGGCAAGCAGGGCGAGCGCTTGATTCCTGTAAAGCTGGGGGCGCGGCTCACCGAGGTGGGCACGCTGGAGGTGTGGGCCGATTCGAAAATCAGCGAGCACCGCTGGCGGCTGCAGTTCGAGTTGCGCAAGGCGGCAGCGGCGAAGGCGGGCGCGAAGCCGGCCGCGGTGGTGAGCGAGGAAGCTCTGGCGCGCGCGCTGGCGCTGGTGGATGCGACCTTCAAAACCGGCGACCTGGCCGCGCCCGAACTGCCCGGCAGGCTGGAGCAGACGCTGGCGCTGGGCCGCAATTCGTGGCCGCTGTCGGCCATCCGCCAGTTGGCCGACCGCATGATCGAGCTGGCCGATGGCCGGCGGAAATCCGCGGCGCTCGAACTGCGCTGGTTGAACCTGTGCGGGTTCTGCCTGCGGCCCGGCTTCGGCTTCCCAGGCGACGACTGGCGCATCGAACAAGCTCGCCGCATCTATGCCACTGGGCTGACCTTCGCGAGCCAGGTGCAGAACGAGATCGACTGGTGGATCTTCTGGGGGCGCGTCGCCGGCGGCCTGAACCGCAATCAGCAGACGGACATCTTCCAGCGTCTCTCGCCGGTGCTGATGCCGCGCAGCCCGAAGAAACAGCGCGTGAACACCAGCCTGCTGCGCGAGATGTGGCGCGCGGCATCGAGTCTGGAGCTGCTTCCGCTGCAGACAAAAACACAGCTCGGAGACGCGCTGCTGGCGATGGCGAAGAAGGGGGAGATGCGCGAGACGGCGCTGTGGTGTCTGGCCCGCTTGGGCGCGCGGCGGCTGTTCTACGGCCCCATCAACCAGGTGCTGCCAGCGGCGGCGGCCACGCGCTGGGTGGAGGCGCTGGCGAAGATCTCCGGGTCGGCGGACGCGCTGGTGTCCATCGCGCGGCGGACCGGCGACGCCTCGCGCGATCTGGCTCCGGCCATTCTGGCCATCGTGCGCCGGGCCGTGCCCGAAGATCTGGTTCCGGTGCTCGAAGGCGAGGCGGAGGAAGACGCCGCGAAGATCTTCGGCGAAGAGCTGCCGTCGGGACTCGTCATGGCCGAGGTGTCCTGACGTGCGCCTGAGCGAGGACGCACTCATCGCGCGCATTGGCCCAACCGCGCGCGGGCGCGGCCTGATGAAGGGCATTGGAGACGACTGTGCCATCTACCGTCCCCGCGCCGGCGAGGATTTGCTCTACACCACCGACCTTTTCATCGAGGACGTGCACTTCCGCCGGGGCGATGGCGATGCGCCGTCGCTGGGCCGGCGTGCGCTGGCACGCTCGCTGAGCGATATCGCGGCCATGGGCGGCACGCCTCGGTTCTGTCTGGTGTCGCTGGCGCTACCGCCGTGGGTGGACGAGAAGTGGTTTGGCGGCTTCTATCGCGGGCTGAAGGCGCTGGCCACCGAGACCGGAACGGCGGTGGCCGGTGGGGATCTCTCGCACGCTCCTCAACTGGTGTGCGACGTGATGATCTGCGGGACGGTGGCGAAAGGCCGAGCGCTGCGGCGCGACGGCGCGAAGCCTGGCGATGCTATCTATGTTTCCGGCCCGCTGGGCGGCTGGACGCGCCGGCGCGAGATTGTCCCACGGCTCGACATCGGGCGTCGGCTCATCGGGAAAGCCACGGCCTGCATGGACCTGAGCGATGGCCTGTCGCTGGATCTGCATCGCCTTGCCAGGGCTTCCGGAGCCGGGGCGACACTCGATCGCGGTCTGCCGGTGTTGGAGGGGGCCACGCTCGAACAGGCGCTCCACGACGGCGAAGATTACGAACTGCTCTACACCGCCCCGCCGCGCGTGCGCGTACCCGGACATCGCATCGGGACCATCTCGAAGGACCGTCCGGGCCGCGTAACCTTCATGGGGCTGCCGCTCAAACCGGGTGGCTACGACCACTTCCTGCGCTGATATGATGGTGAGCTTGAGGTGCTCATGAAAGGCGTTGTGCTCGCGGGCGGTACCGGCAGCCGGCTTTTCCCGCTGACCAAGATCACCAATAAACACCTGCTTCCGGTTTACGACAAGCCGATGATTTATTACCCGATTCAGACGCTGGTGGACGCGGGTATCAGGGATATTCTGGTGGTCACGGGCGGGCGAAATGCGGGCGAGTTTCTGCGCCTGCTGGCCAATGGAAAAGAATTTGGCCTGAAGCACCTCGACTTCACCTACCAGGAGGGCGAAGGCGGCATCGCCGAGGCGCTGGATCTGGCCGCGCACTTCGCCGACGGCCAAAAGATCTGCGTGATCCTGGGCGACAACATCATCGAGGGGACGATCACCGAGGCCGCCAAAGCTTTTCAGGAGCAGCCCGGCGGTGCGCGCATCCTGCTCAAACAGGTGACCGACGCGGAACGCTTCGGCGTGGCCGAACTGGCCGGTGAGCGCATCGTAGGCATCGAGGAGAAACCCAGACAGCCGAAGAGCGATTACGCCGTCACCGGGATCTACATGTACGAC
>CAYVPZ010000753.1:0-2594 GCA_964453955.1 uncultured Solibacteraceae bacterium
CGGCGACCTGCTGATTACGAATCAGCCGCTCTACCAACTGAGCTAGGGTGGCCCGTGTTTTTGATTGTAACAACTGCAGCGAGCCTCACCGTGCCGGGCCATTCGAGGTAGCCTATTCTGGTGAAGCGGAAAACCTCTATGATCGCGCGAAGTTGTCCGGCAGCTCTACTGGTGTTTTGGCTGGCTGGCTCGGCGCCGTTCTCGAGCGGGCAGGACACGAAAAGCAAATCCACCGACTGGCCCGCGTATGGCGGAGGGCCGGCGCAGATTCGCTACTCCACCCTCAAGCAGATCGATCGCGGCAATGTCCGGCAACTGCAGGTGGCGTGGACCTTCGATACCGGCGATGCGTTTCCGGGCTCGGAGTTCCAGTGCAATCCGCTGGTGATCGGCGGCGTGCTCTACGCCGCGACGCCCAGGGCCAACGTTGTCGCGCTGGATGCCGCGAGCGGGAAGCTGCTGTGGCGCTTCGATCCCGATCCCGGTCATAAACCGCTCCTCAAGATTCGCATCCGCGGCGTGACCTGGTGGTCCGACGGCGCCGACGCCCGCATTTTCACGGTGTGGCGCCAGTATCTTTATTCGCTGGATGCGCGCACGGGGAAGCCGGACCTGCGGTTTGGCGAAAACGGCCGAATCGATCTGCGGGACAACCTGGGAAGAGAGCCGAGAAACATGGTCTCGCTGACCACCCCGGGGATCGTGTACAAGGATCTGCTGATCATCGGAAGCCTGATCAGCGAGACGCTGCCCGCCTCGCCCGGCGACATCCGGGCCTACGACGTGCGCAGCGGCAAAATGCGCTGGATCTTCCACACCATTCCGCATCCCGGCGAATTCGGCTACGACACCTGGCCCAAGGACGCTTGGACTTACATCGGCTCGGCCAACAATTGGGCCGGGATGTCGGTGGATGCGAAGCGCGGACTTTTGTTTGTTCCCACCGGTTCGGCGGCCTTCGATTTCTATGCCGCCAACCGCACCGGCGACGATTTGTTCGCCAATGCGCTGATCGCGCTCAAGGCGGATACCGGCGAGCGCGTCTGGCATTTTCAGGTGGTCCATCACGACATCTGGGACCGCGACCTCCCTTCTCCTCCCAACCTGGTCACGGTTCGAAGGAACGGCGTGACCATCGACGCGGTGGCGCAGACCACCAAGCAGGGGTTCATCTACGTCTTCGATCGGGAGACCGGGCAGTCTCTGTTCCCCATCGAAGAGCGGCCGGTTCCGCCCTCCGACCTCGAAGGCGAAGTTGCCGCCAAGACCCAGCCGTTCCCGCTGGCGCCGGCGCCTTTCGCGCGGCAGCTCCTCACCGCGGACATGCTGACCGAGCGCACGCCGGAAGCGCATGAAGCGGTTCTGGCGGAGTTCCTGAAGCTGCGCAGCGCCGGACAGTTCGTGCCCGGATCGAGGCAGGGAACCATCATTTTCCCCGGCTTCGACGGCGGCTCGGAATGGGGCGGGAACGCCTTCGACCCGGAGACCGGATTGCTGTACGTGAACGCCAATGAGATGGCCTGGATTCTGCGCATGCTGGAGCAGCACCCCGCTTCGCCCAACACCACCGGCCGGGAACTTTACATGGCCAACTGCGCGTCCTGCCATCGCGCCGACCTCAGCGGCGGACCGCCGGAGTTCCCGTCGCTGAAGAACCTGAGCGAGCAGTACTCGGCCTGGGAACTGCGCACGATTCTGGCGGCGGGAAGCGGCCGCATGCCCAGCTTCGCGCGGCTGGGCGGGGAGGCGCTGGGGGCGGTGGCCGATTACGTCCTGACCGGGGCGAACGCCAACGTGCACGCCGAGACGACCTCATCCATTTTCATGAAGTACCTGAACGACGGATACCCGAAGTTCCTGGACCCCGACGGCTATCCCGCGGTGAAGCCCCCGTGGGGGACGCTGAATGCGATCGACCTCAATACCGGCAAGTATGAGTGGAAGATCCCGCTGGGCGAATACCCGGAGCTTGTGGCGAAGGGAATGACCGGAACCGGGAGCGAGAACTACGGCGGCCCCATTGTGACCGCGGGCGGTCTGGTGTTCATTGGCGCCACCTGCTACGACAAGAAGTTTCGCGCCTTTGACAAGAAGACGGGGGAGCTTTTGTGGGAGACCACGCTGCCGTTCGCGGGCAACGCGACACCTTCCACCTACGAGATCGGCGGCCGGCAGTTCGTGGCGATTGCGGCCGGAGGCGGGAAGTCGCGGGCGCCTTCGGGGGGCGACATCGTTGCCTTTGCTCTGCCGAAGTGAGGGCTGGCCGTCATCGGCGCGAGAATGCGGAAGGGGCGTGGACCTTGCCACGCGTTGGGCCGCGGCGCACGGCGGCGTGAAGCGGCGGCGTGTCGGCGAGGCCGCGCGGAGATCAAGTGCGGTGGCGCGCGCGGGATCGCGTGCGGCATTGCTCTCGGAAGTAAGTCTGGACGCCGGCGCGCGCCCCGCCGAGGACATAAGGCCGCGTTCGCGGATGCCGCCGCCAGGAAGCGCAGCGACTGCCGCGGGGTTGCGGCTTCGGCGCAACGCGCGGATTATGTCCGAGGCATCCCGCGCGCGCCGGCTTTCCTCCTGCCGGTACTGCCCAAGCTCCTCGC
>CAYVPZ010000754.1:0-2588 GCA_964453955.1 uncultured Solibacteraceae bacterium
TTGAATGGGTGTACAATGCCGGGAAATGCGCAGCATCGTGCTGATCCATTGGAAACCGGCGGAAGCGGAGGCACATGCGGAAGCGTTTCGCCAGGCAGGGATCGCCGTGGAGGTGGTGGCGCCGAAAGACGGCCGGGCGGTTCGCGCGCTCGCCTCGCGCGCGCCCGACGCGTTCCTCATCGATCTGAGCCGCCTGCCGACGCAGGGCCAGGCGGTTGGCATCGAGCTGCGGAAAACGGCGGGCCTGCGGCGAGTACCGCTGGTTTTCGTGGGCGGGGAGGAAGCGAAGGTGGAACGGGTGTTTCGCGTTTTACCCGACGCGGCGTTCTTGTCGTGGGCGGAGCTGCCGGGCTCTCTCGAAGACGCCATCCGCGGCTCCCCGGCGAAGCCGGCCACGCCGAATACCATGGCCGGGTATTCAGGGACGCCGCTGGCGAAGAAGCTGGGCATCAAGGCTTCGTCGGTGGTGGCGATGGTGGGCGCGCCGGAGGGGTTCGAGGCGAAGCTGGAGCCGCTGCCGGACGGCGTACGGGTGCACAGGCAGGCGCGGAGTGCGAACCGCGTCTTGGTTTTCGTGGATTCGGTGGCGACCCTGAAGCGGAGATTCGGCGCCGCTGCACGCGCGGTGGAGGAGGGCGGCGGGCTGTGGATTATCTGGCCGAAGAAGGCGTCCGGGGTGCGGACGGACGTGACGGAAACCGCGGTCCGGGAGTTCGGTCTTGCCGCCTCGTGGGTGGACTACAAGATCTGCGCGGTGGACGAGACGTGGTCGGGGCTGCAGTTCGCGCGCCGCCGGAGCTGAAGCGTCTGGTATTTCGGTGACGTTCACCTCATTCCCCAATTTCGTTTGTACTCCGGTAATTGGGGAATGAGGTGAACGTCACCGAAATAAGACGTCACCAGATGCGGCAGGCTTCGGCGCGCACCATGGGCTGACCGGCTTTGCACGCGAACGCTTTGGCGAAATCGGGCAGATCGGCCACCACGCCGTTCACCCGGTATTCGAGCGGCGAGTGCGGATCGGTAATGGCGCGCATGCGCAACACCTCCGGGCGCTCGCTGCCGCAGGCCCACTGCGCGTAGCCGACGAAGAAACGCTGCTCGGGCGACAGGCCGTCCACCGGTTCCAGCGTCCAGCCCCTGGTCGAGGCCTTCCACGCCAGCCAGGCCAGCAGGGTGCCGCCGATGTCCGCTACATCCTCGCCGGAGGTCAGCTTGCTGTTGATCTTAATATCGTCCACCACGGTGTACTGCGCGTACTGGTTGCGCACGCAGTTGACGCGTTTCTCGAATTCCTCGGCATCCTTCTTCGTCCACCAGTCCTTCAGGTTGCCCTGCGCGTCGAACTGGCGGCCCTGGTCGTCGAAACCGTGGGTGAGTTCGTGGCCAATGGTCCCGCCGGTATCGCCATAGTTGGGCGCGCTGTCCAGCTTCAGGTCGAATAATGGGGGCTGCAGCACGCCGGCCGGGAAATTGATATCGTTCATCTGATCGTCGTAGTAGGCGTTCACGGTGGGCGGCGTCATGCCCCACTCGGTGCGGTCCACCGGCTTGCCGATCTTGGCCAGTTGCCGGTGCGATTCGAAGGCGGTGGCGCGGTCCACGTCGCCGAGGAAATCGTCGCGGCTCACCACCACGGAGGAGTAGTCGCGCCACTTGTCGGGATAGCCGATCTTATTCACTATGGTGTGCAGCTTCTCCAGAGCGTGCTGCTTGGTCTCCGGACTCATCCACGGGAGCGCGTGGATTTCGTTGTCCATGGCCTGCTCGATTTCCCGGGTCATTTTCAGAGTGCTCTGCTTGGCCTCGGGAGAGAACGTTTTCGCCACGTACACGCGGCCCAGCGCTTCGCCGAGGCTGCCGTCCACCAGACGAACGCAACGCTTCCAGCGGGGCGGCATCTGTTCAACGCCCTGCAGGTATTTCGAATAGAAGCTAAAGTTTTCCTGAACGAAGGCGGACGGAAGATAGCGCGCTTCGGCGTGAACCACGTGCCAGCGCAGATAGGTTTTCCAGTCCGCAAGGTCGTGCGAGACAAGCTGCTGTTCCAGGGCCTTGAAGAATGCCGGCTCGGTGGCATTGACGACGGCGGGGGAAGCGAGGGCAATGCCGGAGTAATATGTTTCCCAGTCGAAATCGGGCGCCAGCGCCTTGAAATCCGCGGGCGTCAGCTTGTGGAACAGATTGTAGGGGTCGCGTTTCTCCACGCGGGTGAGAGACGCCTTCGCGAGTTCGGTCTCGATGGCCATCACCGCCGCGGCATCGGCCTTCGCCCTGGCGGCGTCTTCGCCGAGCAACTCGAACATGCGCGCCACGTGCTGCAGGTACTTCTCGCGCGTCTCCTGGGATTTCGCGTCGGTCTTCACATAGTAGTCGCGATCCGGAAGGCCCAGCCCCGCGGCGTCGGCGAAGGCGATCACCTGCTGCGAATCGGCATAATCCTGGCTCGAGCCAAAGCCGAACAGCGCGTCCGACTCCGTGCTGGTATGCTCGGCGGCGACAACCGCCGCCATCTCCTGTTTGGACTTCAGCGCGTCGATGGCGTCCAGCGCGGGGCGCAAGGGGGCCAGACCGGCCTTCTCGATGGA
>CAYVPZ010000755.1:0-2587 GCA_964453955.1 uncultured Solibacteraceae bacterium
CGTGACCGCTTCGCGCCGGCAGCGCACCTCGTGCACCGCATAAATGCGGCGGCCCTGGCTCTCGAAATACGTGCGCATCAGCACCTCGCCCAGCAGGCCCGTCGAGAACATCACCAGACCGGTGAGCAGCAGCAGAGCGCCCAGCAGCATCAGCGGCGCGTGATTGCCCAGATGGGTGCGGCCCAGAACGCGCAGAATCCCCAGCGTCCCGAGGATGCCCAGACCGGAGATGGTGCCCAGCAGACCCAGCCGGCCGAAGAACTGCATGGGGCGCGTGAAATACTTCAGCAGGAACTTGATGGTGATGATGTCGAACAGCACGTTGAACGTGCGCGAGAGGCCGTAGTGCGACGCTCCGTTCGTGCGCAGCACGTTGCGGATGGGCACTTCGGCAATGCGCGCGCCGTAGAAGCTCGCGAGCGCCGGGATGAAGCGGTGCAAGTCGCCGTAGAGGTTGACGTCCTTCAGGATTTCGGCGCGGTACGCCTTGAACGTGGTGCCGAAATCGCGCAACTCCACGCCCGACACCTTCGCCATCAGCCAGTTGGCGATGCGCGACGGAATGCGCCGGGTGACGGCGTTATCGATGCGGTCCTTGCGCCAGCCGCTGGCGATGTCATAACCCTCGTCGATCTTTGCCAGCAGCGCCGGGATGTCCTCGGGCGCGTGTTGCAGATCGCCGTCGAGCGAGATCACCACGCCGCCCTGGGCCTCGTCGAAGCCGGCCGAAAGCGCGGCGGTCTGGCCGAAGTTGCGGCGCAGGCGAATCACCTTCAGGCGGTGGTCGGTCTCCACCAGATTGGCCAGCAAATCGAAGCTGCGGTCGGTGGAGGCGTCGTCCACGAAGATGATCTCGTAGGGCTTGCGCACTCCATCCATGACCATGGTGAGCCGGTCGTAGAGCGGCAGAATCGAGGGCTCCTCGTTGTGGATCGGGATGACAACCGAAAGCATGCCAGGCTCCATTATCGCGCCGCCACCGGGGCCTCCAGCTTCCCCTGCGTGTCGCGCACCTCCACCGGGCCGAATTTCGCCAGCTCTTCGCGAATCTTCGCGGCATCCCCCACCGCCACCACCTGCAGGCTGTCCGGGTTGAGGTACTTCCGCGCCACGCGCTCCACGTCGTCCGCGGTCACCGCGGCGATCTTCGCCGGGTAGGTGTCCCAGTAGTCGCCGGGCAGATTGTAGATGCGCAGCAGGGTAGCGCGGTCCAGCAGTTCGGAGGGTCTCTCCAGCGACAGCGCGAAAGAAGCCACCAGCGCGTGTTTTGCCTCCTCCAGTTCCATCGCCGGAACTTTCTCGTCGCGGATGCGGCGGATCTCGTTCATGAACTCGGTCATGGCGCCTTCGGTTACCGGAGTGCGAACGTCGGCATACGCGGACCACGGGCCGGCGAACAGAGTGGCGCTGAGGGAGCTGAACGGATCGTACGTGTAGTTCTTGTTCTCGCGCAGGTTCAGGAACAGGCGGGCCGCCGCGCTGCCGCCGACAACGCGGTCCATCACCACCAGCGGGATGTAGTCCGGGTCGGTGCGCTTCACCGCGATGTTGCCCAGCATGAGCGTGGTCTGCACGGAGTTGGGACGGTCCACCAGCCAGATCTTCTTCGTCTCCGCCGCTTTCGATGGCGGCGGCTGCGGCAAGGCCAGATCGGTCTGATTCCACTCCGGCAGCGCGCCCAGCACGTCGCGCACCTGTTCGACGGTGACGTCGCCGGCGATGCCCAGAATCGCATTCTGCGGGACATAGCGCTGGTCGTGCCACTTGCGCAGCAGCTCGGGCGTCGTGGCGTCGATGGACGCCACCGTGGCCGCCACCACCGCGGCGGGATGCGAACCGTACACCGCCCGGTTAAATGTTTCGCTGACCAGGAAGCGCGGCTGCGCGTGCATCTGCATGAGCTGCGCCTTCTGCCGCTGCTTCAACCGGGCCAGTTCCGATTCCGGAAACGCCGGGTGCAGCACGATGTCCGCGGCCAGAGCCATCAATTGGGGGAACGTCTCGCTGAGCCCGGAGGCGCTGATCACGGTGGAGCTGGAGCCGAACGGCGCCGCGGCGTTGATGGACGCGCCCATGCCCTCCACCTCTTCCGCAATCTGCCGGCTGGTGCGCGAGGCCGTGCCCTGGTTCAGCATCTGCGCGGTGAAGCTGGCCAGTCCGGGCATGTCCGCGGGCTCGAAAACCGCGCCGGACCCGAGAATAGTGAGACGCGCAACCACGGTGGGCAGGCGATGGTTCTCCAGCACCAGAACGGTGAACCCATTGGGCAGCTTTAGCTCCACCGGTTTCGGCAGGCTGACGCGCAGCACCTCGTTCGACACCGGGGCCAGGTTCTTGCGCTCCACCTGGCTGAGCGGGATGGTCTTGTCGTGCTCCTGGGCGAAGGCGACGGCGGCCAGCAGGCCCGCGCAAACGAATATCCGTTTCACCGTGAACCTCCCGCCGGCGCCGCCGTCTTCGGTTTCGGTATGGAGATCACCACCGCGCGATTCTCCGCGGTCAGATACTTGCGGGCCACGCGCTGAATATCTTCCTTCGTCACCTTTTCCAGTTTCTCCTGCACCGTGTTGATGAGGTCGGGATCGTT
>CAYVPZ010000756.1:0-2583 GCA_964453955.1 uncultured Solibacteraceae bacterium
GGCGAACGACTCGGGCCCCACCAGCTCTCTTGCGCGGAGCACCGCGTGACCCAACCCCATGGCTTCCTTTTGCCGGATGTAGGAGACGTTGATCATGTCGGAGACGCCGCGCACGATGGCCAGCAGCTCCTTCTTCCCTTTCGACTCCAGCGCGTGCTCGAGTTCGAAGCTCACATCGAAGTGGTCCTCGATGGAACTCTTGCCCCGGCCCGTGACAATGAGGATGTTCTGAATGCCGGAGTGCAGAGCCTCTTCCACGCCATACTGGATCAGCGGTTTGTCCACGAGGGGCAACATTTCCTTGGGTTGCGCTTTCGTGGCCGGAAGAAACCTTGTGCCAAGGCCCGCCGCCGGGAATACCGCTTTTCTCACCTTTGAAATCATCGACCCTATTGTAGCGGGCGCTCGGCCGGATCGGCCGGAGCTGCGGCGATGGGACGTGGATGACGGTGCGCTATCCTACATCGTTGAAGCAGTGACAACCGAACAGCAGCTCCGCGACAAACTGCGCAAGATCACGGCTTTGTTCGAGGGTGCCACCACCGCGGGCGAACGCCAGGCCGCGGCGGCCGCGATGCAGCGGCTCCGGGAGGCGCTCGGCGCCGTGACTGCAGCGCAACCCCTGCCCGAGACGAAGTTCTCCGTGGCGGATCAGTGGCAGAGACGCCTCCTCTCCGCGCTTTGCCGGAGATACGGACTCGAACCGTATCGCTATAAGGGCCAGCGTTACACCACGGTGATGGTGCGCGCGCCACGGTTCTTTGTGTACAACACACTCTGGCCGGAATACCTGGAGTTGCAGGCGGCCCTGCACGCCTGGCTCAACGAAGCCACGGAACGGATTATTCGGGAGGAGGTTTACAAGGAGACCGCCGAAGCGGCGGAACGCGCGGCAAACCGGTAACGCATGCTCGTCTGTCCCGTCCGCGATTGCCGCATGGCGCTGCTGCGCGAGGAGCGCCGGCTGTTCTGTGCGCGCGGGCACTCCTTCGACGTCGCGCGCAGCGGTTACGTCAACCTGCTGCAGCCGCAGGACCGGCGGTCGAAGCGGCCGGGCGATACGGCCGCTACCCTCGCCGGGAGGCGCCGATTGCACGATCTCGGGGTCACCGCGCCGCTGCTGGGGGCCATTCCGGAGGTGATGGTCGCATCGACCGGCGAAGTGGTTCTGGATGCCGGCTGCGGCGACGGCTTCTACCTCGGCTCCCTTGCCCGCCGGATCGGATTCAGCGCGCATGGCGTGGACATCTCGGTTCCGGCCATCGAAGCCGCGGCGCGGCGCTACCCCGAATGCGAGTGGATTGTGGCCAACGCCGATCGCTTCGTGCCGTACGACAGCGGCTCGTTTTCCATCGTCCTGTCCATAACGGCGCGCATGAACACGAGCGAGTTCCGTCGCGTCCTGGGCGACGGCGGACGCCTGCTGGTCGTCGTTCCCGCCCCCGACGATCTCATCGAATTGCGCGGCGCCGGACGCGAGCGCACGGCCCGAACCGTCGAGACATTCGCGCGCAATTTCACGCTCATCGATCGGCGTCGCGTGACCGCCACGGCGGATCTGGACACTGCCGCCGTTCACGACGTTCTGGATTCTATCTACCGGCCAATGCGATCGCAGCCGGTGGAGGCGATGCGGGTGACGTTCAGCCTGGATCTGCTGCTGTTCAGCACCCTTCGTACAGGAAGTGCGGGTAACGGGTGATCTTCGCGCCGCGCCGCTTGCGCGCCATGCAGTATGTCTGCTCGCCGCGCAGCGCCGTGGAGTATTGATTCCGCGTCAGGAAATCCTTCACCCAGAGGTCGCAATTATACCCGGGTATTATTTCGGTGAATAAAGATTCAGCCTCGAACCCCGCGCAGGTGACCGCCTCGGCCAGCTCCTGGGGCGTGTATTCGCGCACGTGGGGGATCTCCGTTTCGCTGAACTCGCCGCGCGGGTCGGCATACTTTGAGAAGATTTGAGGGTTGGCGCTCTGTTCGAGCACGCGCGCCACACCCGTGAAACTGGCCACATTCGGCGTCGTCAGGATCATTGCGCCGCCGTCGGCAAGCACCCGGTTCGTCTCCAGCAGCATGCGCATGGGATCGTGCAGCATGTGCTCGAACATCTCGCAAGCCAGCACCAGATCGAAGGTCTCGTCCTGGTAGGGAAAGCGGTCGCGCTCGGCGTCGAACAGATCCACCTGGCAGCGGAAGACCTCCCTGCCGTTCACCGTCACCGATTTCGATTCGCTTTTGCCCAACGGGCCGAAGTATGCGCCGCGCACCTCGCCATAGCCGAACACGCACTGCAGCGTGGGCGCCATGTGCATGTAGGTGCCCAGTTCGAGCGCCCGGCCCGTTTGGAAGGGCGGCGGCGTCAGCGTGAGCGTCCGCGCAATGCGCCCCATGTGGATCTCGAGGTACGTGCGGGCGCCCTCGTCCCGCTGATCGAGGCTGCGCAGGAAGGCCTTGATTTCGTCCATGCGGGCCGCGGGGGGAACGCGGATTTCCGGGTCAAGGCCGGTGTCGACGTGCGACAGCCACTCGTCAAGCTGGCGCAGACCGTTGGTCATCGCACCCAAAATCCGCGCGACCGAAGCC
>CAYVPZ010000757.1:0-2582 GCA_964453955.1 uncultured Solibacteraceae bacterium
CATGCCGAACGAGCCGGATGCCGCCCGCCTGTTCACGGCCGCCGAAGCGTGTGCCGCTTCCGAAGGGCCGGTGGAACGCGTGATGGAGAGCGCCGGATGGATGATCTGGGGGCTGGCCGGTCTGCTGGCGCTACTGGTGTTAGTAGCGGCCGTGCTGATGATGCGCGGAAAGCAGCCGGTTCCCGCCATGGCGGGAGCGCCGGTGCGCGGTCTCGCTGGTCAACCGCCGGCTGCTGCTCCTCCGGCCGCCGAGCGTTCTTACGGCAGCATCCAGGTCACCGCCGGATCGCTGTCGGGGCGCCGCTTCCCGGTCACCAAAGCCGGCCTGCTGCTGGGGCGCGACAGCTCGAAGTGCCAGGTGGTGTTTACCGAAGACGTCGTTTCCGGCGAACACGCCTGGATCGTCCCGCTGGATAACGGCGTGGTGGTGATCGATCGCGGATCGAGCAACGGGACGTACATCAATTCGGTGGATTCCCCGCGCGTCAGCAAGGTTGGCCTGCAGAATGGCGACCGGGTGCTTTTGGGCAGGAAGGGGTCGGTGGCAATCACCTACTTTGCGTCCTGAGGAAGGTCAGTCAGGGAGACAGGAATGGCTAAGTTTTGTGCGAACGGGCATCAGATGGAAGATTCGTGGCAGATTTGCCCATACTGCCAGAAAACCGGGTTTCAGGGGAGCGGAACCGGCGGTGGCGCCGAAGCGGCAAAAACCCGGCTGGAAACCGCGCCCCCACCCTTCCCCGGCGCGGCAGCGGCCTCCACGCCGGCCGGCGGCCGCAAGACGGTTCTGCTAGCGGAGGTGCGGAAGGCGCCCGTGGTCGGCTGGTTCGTGGCCATGAGCGGCGTCCAGAAGGGCGAGGATTTCCGCGTGCGCGACGGGCAGAATACACTGGGTTCGTCGCCGGATAGCGACATCGTCATTCGGGATGTCACCGTCTCCGGCCACCACGCCAGCATCCGCCACAAGGACCAGAAATTCATCCTCACCGACCTCGATTCCACCAACGGAACTTTTCTGAACGAGGCCGCGGAGCCGGTTGCCCGCGAGGACCTGAAGGATAACGATACGGTCCGCGTGGGTGACGTGGTGTTGAAATTCAAGTGCCTGTAAGGTGGGCATGACCGTACGTCCCGGCATCGAACTGGCCAACCTGACCGACACCGGTTGCGTGAGGGAGCGCAACGAGGATTACTATTGTTACTTCGAACCCGATGACGACGCGGCGTTTCAAATCCGCGGCCGGTTGCTGGTGGTGGCCGACGGCATGGGCGGTTACGAAGGCGGCGAGATTGCCAGCGGCATCGCCGTCGAGACGGTGCGGGATACGTGGGCCAGCGGAACCGGCGAGCCCGCCGATCTGCTGATCGCCGCGCTCGGCAGGGCCCACGGCGCGATTCAGGAGTACGCGCTGGAACACCCCGAGCTGGCCGGCATGGGCACCACCTGCACCGCCGTCGCCCTGATTGGCGACCTGCTCTACTATGGTCATGTGGGCGACACCCGCCTGTATCTGATCCGCGGCGGCTCCATCCGCCGACTTACCCACGATCACTCTCTGGTGCAGCGGCTGGTGGACAGTGGCGTCATCACCGAGGAAGAGGCGGCGGACCATCCGGACCGCAATGTGCTGGTGTCCGCCCTGGGAATGCGCGGCGAGGTTGCGGTGGACGTGCCCGACGGGGGCATCCCGCTCGAACCGGGCGATACCCTGCTGGTTTCCACAGACGGGCTGCATGGGCTGGTGAGCGACGCCGAACTGCTGGACGCGGTGACGCGGGGCGAGCCTCGCCGGGCCTGCCAGGAACTGGTGCAACTGGCGCGGGACCGCGGCGGTCCCGATAACATCACGCTGCAAATTGTCCGCCTGGCCGGGGCGCCGGCAAAAGCCCGCTCCGCCAGCTTGAAGAAGACCAGGCCGGAGTACCCGGCGGTGCAGCCGGAGAGATCATGACCGGAACGGAAATCGGCAACTACCGCATTCTCGAGAAGCTTGGCGAGGGCGGCATGGGCGTGGTCTACAAGGCCGTGGACACCTCGCTCGACCGCATCGTTGCCGTCAAGGTGCTCAATACGGACCTGGCGCGGGTTCCCGATCTGGTGGCGCGCTTTCGCGGGGAAGCGAAGGCGCAGGCCAATCTCAACCACACCAACATTGCCACCCTCTACGCGTTTATCACGGTCGGGGACAACGCCATGATGGTGATGGAATTCGTCGACGGCGAGACTTTCGCGCATATCATCCGCCGCCGCGGCCCCCTGCCCGCCCAGGGCGCCGTGCCCATGTTCCGCCAGGCGCTGCTGGGATTCGCCTACGCCCACCGCGCCGGCATCGTGCATCGCGACATCAAGCCCGCCAACCTGATGCTGAACCGCCAGGGCATCGTCAAGGTGATGGATTTCGGAATCGCCAAGGTGATGGGCGAGCGCGGCCTGACGCGCACGGGAATGCAGGTGGGCACCGGCCGGTACATGTCGCCGGAGCAGGTGCTCAACAAGGAAGCCGACATTCGCAGCGACATTTATGCGCTGGGAATTACGCTGTACGAGATGCTGACGGCGAACGCGCCGTTCCAGAGCGACA
>CAYVPZ010000758.1:0-2581 GCA_964453955.1 uncultured Solibacteraceae bacterium
GAACTGGTGGATTCCATGAGCGACATCGTCTGGTCGATCCGCGCGGAGCCGGATGGCCTCGATTCCCTTGTCCGGAGGATGCGCGAATTCGCCCTCGATCTGCTGGTCAGCCAGGGCATCGCCTTTGAATTGCTGGCGCCCCCGCCGGGAGACACCGTGCACCTGAGTCTGCAGGCGCGGCGACAGATCTTCCTCATGTTCAAGGAGTGCATCCACAACGTCTCCCGCCATTCCGGCTGCACGTCGGCCAGGGCCGAACTGAGGGTAGTGGAGCGGGAGATCTCGCTCACCGTCGAAGACAACGGAAAGGGATTGAATCCGCTGGAAAAGCAGCCGGGATGGACGGGCGGCAATGGAATCCCGGGCATGCGGCGGCGTGCAGAGACCCTGGGCGGAAGCGTCGAATTCATCTCCAAACCCGACGAAGGCTGCACCGTGTCCATCCGGCTTCCGGTGAGGCGTGGCGCTTTCGCCAGGGAGAGCGTGTAAGCCACTCCCCTACCTGTTTGTGCAGGTGGCTGGCGGCCCGCCGTGCATTACACTTAGACTCGGCAGGCGGCATTGGTGACGGAAAACCAGGCAAAGGCGCCGGTCATCGGCGTGGCCATCGTCGAAGATCAAAGGGAGACGCGGGAAGGTCTGTCCTTTCTCATCAACAACACCCCTCCCTTTCAGTGCAGGCATGTTTATGCCTCGATGGAGGATGCGCTGGCGGGAATCGGCGTGGACCCGCCGCGCGTGGCACTCGTCGATATCGGCCTGCCCGGGTTAAGCGGCATTGATGGGGTACGCATCCTGCGGGAGCGCTACCCCTCGATAGCGCCCGTTCTGCTGACCGTGTTCAAGGACGACGACCGGATTTTTCGGGCGATTTGCGCGGGCGCCTGCGGATACCTGCTCAAGAAAACCTCGCCCACCCGGCTGCTGGAGGCGGTGCGGGAGATTGCCGAGGGCGGCGCGGTGATGTCCCCGGAAGTGGCGGCGCGGGTAGTGGAGCTGTTTCGCAAATCGCAAGCGCCCGAACCGCCGGCGGCGGCCCTTTCGCCTCAGGAGATGCGGCTGTTGAGCCTGTTGATGGAAGGCCATCAGAACAAGACCGCGGCCGCGGAGCTGGGGCTCAGCGTGCACACGGTCGGCTTTCACCTCCGCTCCATTTACGGCAAGCTGCACGTGCACTCGCGGTCGGAGGCGGTGGCGCGCGCGCTGCGCAACGGGTTGATCCGGTGATCACTCGTGGCGCAGCGCGACCATCGGGTCCACGGCCATGGCGCGGCGCGCCGGAATGTACGAGGCGAGCAGGGCCACCGCGGGCAGCGTCAACGAGGAGGCGATATAGGTGACCGGGTCCAGCGCGCTGACGACAAGAAAACTCCCCACCACACGGGCGGCCATGAAAGCCGCAGCCAGGCCGAGGCCCAGCCCGATGCACACGATGACCACTCCCTGCCGGAACACCATCTGCAGCACGGTGGCGCGCTGCGCCCCCAGCGCCATGCGAATTCCGATCTCGTGGGTCTTCCGGCTGGCGTCGTAGGAGACCACGCCATACACGCCGACGATGGCCAGAACCAATCCCATGGTTCCCAGCGCCGCCGCCAGACCCGCGGCAACCTGAAAGACCAGCAGGCCGTTCAATGTGTTCAGGGCCTCCCTCATGGTCTTCACATCGAACACCGGCAACCCAGGCGCCAGCGCGGCGACGGTATTCTCCACGCTGCGGATCATGTTCCGCGGATCGGCCACCGTGCGCACCTGCAGCGTCTGCAGCGAAAACGCCAGCGCGGACGAACCGTAGTGCTGGGGGAGCGGCATGAAAATGTACGGCTGAACAGCCGTGGTGATGCCCTGGAAGTGGAAGTCGCGAACCACGCCCACCACTACCAGCGGATGGCCGGGTTCCGCGGCCATGCGGAATTGCCGGCCGATGGCGTCCTGTTTGGGCCAGAAGCGCCTGGCCATGGTTTGGTTGATGATGGCCACGTGCGGAGCCTTGTCGTCGTCGGCGGCGGTGAAGTCGCGGCCGCGCAGAAGAGTGATGCGCATGGTTCGCAGGTAATCCGTGGAAACCGCGTTGATCAGAGCCAGTGGCGCGGGCTGGCCGGGCGGAGGCTGATAGCCTTCCACCTGGGGCGCGTCGGCATTGAAGTAGTAGCCCATGGGCACCGAGTTGGTGGTGCTTGCCGACAGCACGCCAGGAAGCGCTCGCACGCGCCGCAGAAGTTCCCGGTAGAACGCCTGGCCCTGCGCCGGGCTGTAGCCGATCTCGTTCGGATCAAGGGTCAGGTTCAGAACGCGATTCGGGTCGAATCCAAGGTCGGTATGTTGCGCCGCGCCCAGACTGCGCGCAAACAGCCCGGCGACGATCAACAGCATGAGCGAGCCGCCCACCTGCGCCGTCACCAGCACGCTGCGCAGGCGATGGCGGCCGCCCACCACGCCGCGCCCGCCCTGGTGCAAAATGTTGCTCAGATTCCCGCGCGACGCGCGAACGGCGGGAACGATGCCGGCGGCAATTCCGGTGCCCAGCGCGCAGGCGAAGGCGTAGGAGAACACCCGCCAGTCGAAGCTGAAGTCGAGGCGG
>CAYVPZ010000759.1:0-2574 GCA_964453955.1 uncultured Solibacteraceae bacterium
GAGCGTGATCATGTATCCGGAACAATACCGATATACGAAAGAGCACGAATGGGTAAGCGCGGAAGGCGACGCCGGCACCATCGGCATTACCTTCCATGCGCAGAAGGAGCTGGGCGACATCGTTTACGTCGACCTGCCCAAGCCGGGCACATTGGTGGAGAAGGGCAAAACCTTCGGCTCGGTGGAATCGGTGAAGGCCGTTTCGGACATCTACGCGCCCGTCTCCGGCGAGGTGACCGAGGTGAACCTGACGCTCGCCAACGCCCCCGAAAAGCTGAACGAAGATCCGCATGGCGAAGCCTGGCTTGTTAAAATCAGATTGTCCTCGCCCGACGAATTGAAGGATCTCCTCAGCGCCGAGGATTATCAAAAATACACGGGAGATTAGCGGGACCCTCCGCCGGCCCGCCCACACTTCGCCTTGCGCTACTTACCCAAGTCCGATTCCGAACGCCGCCAGATGCTGGATACCATCGGTGTGTCCTCGGCGGAAGATCTTTTCGCGCATCTGCCCGCGGAGACGCGTCTGGGCCGGCCGCTGGACATCGCGGCGGGCAAGTCCGAGTACGAGATCGTCGAATACTTCCGCGCGCGCGCGGCGGAAAACGCCAATGGCTACGCCTCGTTTCTGGGCGCGGGCGTCTACAATCATTACCGGCCGGTGCTGGTGGACACGGTGATTTCCCGAGGCGAGTTTCTCACCTCCTACACGCCGTATCAGGCGGAGATCTCGCAGGGCACCCTGATGACGATCTTCGAGTTCCAGACCATGATCTGCCAGCTTACCGGCATGGACGTGGCCAACGCATCCATGTACGACGGGTCCACCGCGGCGCCCGAAGCGGCCATGATGGCCATGCGCATCACCGGGCGCGATGGCGTGGCCGTGGCGCGCACGCTGCATCCGGAATATCGCGCGGTGCTGGCCACCTATATGCAGCACCAGGACGGGGCCGTGACGGAGTTCGACTACGACCGCGACACCGGCGCCATCGATTTCGCGTCGCTCGAGCGCGCGCTGGGGCCGAACACCGCGGCGGTGATCGTGCAATCGCCCAACTTCTTCGGCATGGTCGAAGACGTCAAGCGTGCGGCGGAAATGGCCCATGCCGCCGGCGCGCTGCTCATCGTCGTTTTCACGGAAGCGGTATCGCTGGGCATCCTGGAACCGCCGCGCGACGCCGACATCGTGGCCGGCGAGCTGCAATCGTTCGCCATTTCGCCCAGCTACGGCGGCCCTTTCGCCGGCGTTATCGCCACCCGGGAAAAGTACATCCGGCAAATCCCCGGCCGTCTGGTGGGCGAAACGAAAGACACTCGCGGCAACCGCGCCTTCTGCCTCACGCTGGCCACGCGCGAGCAGCACATCCGCCGCGAAAAGGCCACCTCCAACATCTGCACCAACCAGGCGCTCATCGCGCTCATGGCCACCGTGTTCATGACCGTATATGGCCGCGCCGGCCTGCGTGAGCTGGCCGAACAGAACCTCGCCAAGGCGCACTACCTGGCCGAACGGTTGCCGCTGCGTTTCCGCGGCCCATTCTTCAATGAGTTCGTGGCCCGCACCAACGGGCGCACGCCAGAACTGGTGAACCAGTTGCTGCTGGAGAACAGGATCATCGGCGGCCTGCCGCTGGGCGGCTTCTACCCGGAGCTGGCGGGTTGCATGCTGCTGTGCGCCACCGAGATGAACCGGCGCGAGCAAATGGACGCCGCCGCCGGCGTGTTCGCCGCCGAGGAGGCATGCGTCCGATGATCCGGAAAGTGCGCGAGCACCCCACCCAGAACGAGCCCCTCCTGTTCGAATCCAGCTCGCCCGGCAAGCGCGGCTACCAGTTGCCGGATCTCGACGTCCCCCCCGTGGACCCCCGCCAAGCGCTGGGCGACGCCAACACGCGCGACGATATCGAAGGCTTTCCCGAAGTGAGCGAGGTGGAGGCCATCCGCCACTTCACGCGCCTCTCGACGTGGAATTACGCCATCGACCTCGGCATGTATCCGCTGGGGTCCTGCACCATGAAGTACAACCCGCGGGTCAACGAGCTGGTGGCCCGCATCGATGGCCTGGCGTGGGCCCACCCCTATCAGCCGGAAAAGCTGTCGCAGGGGGCCATGGAGATCGTCGCGGCTCTCGAGGCCGCGCTGGCCGAAATCACCGGCATGGACGCGGTTACCCTGCAGCCGGCCGCCGGCGCGCACGGCGAGCTGACCGGCATCCTGCTGGTGCGGGCGCTGCTGGCCTCGCGCGGGAACCCGCGAAAGAAGGTGCTGATTCCCGATTCCGCCCACGGCACCAATCCGGCCACCGCCGCCATCGCCGGCTACCAGGTGGTCAACGCACCCTCGAACCCGCGCGGCATGCTCGATCTGGCCGAACTGGCCCGCCTTGTCGACGACGATGTCGCCGCCGTGATGATCACCAATCCCAACACCCTGGGCGTGTTTGAGGAGCAAATCACCGGCATCGCCGCTCTGCTGCACTCCAAAGGCGCGCTGGTCTACATGGACGGCGCGAACATGAACGCGCTGATGGGCGTGGCGCGGCCCGGCGATTTCGGCATCGACGTGATGCAC
>CAYVPZ010000760.1:0-2571 GCA_964453955.1 uncultured Solibacteraceae bacterium
CGAACTTCTCGCGCATGGAATCGTCGCTCATGTAGGTGATGTGGCCCACCATGCGCGCCACCGCGAGGCCCCGGGCGGGCGGGTTTTTGCCATAGTAGTTGCCGCCGTTCCAGTTCGGATCGGCCATGATGGCCTGGCGGCCCACCTCGTCGAAGGCGATCTGCTGGGCACTGTGCCGCGCGGTGGTGGCAATGGGAATGGCCGCCACCACGGAGTCCGGCCAGGCCACTGCCCACTCCAGCGCCTGCATGCCCCCCATGGACCCGCCGGACACGGCCAGCAGCCGCCGGATGCCGAGATGCTCCATCAGCTTCTTCTGCAGCCGGACCATGTCGCCAACGGTGATCACCGGGAAGGTCATGGCCCACGGGCACCCGGTGGCCGGGTTGACGGAGGACGGGCCGGTGGTGCCGCGGCATCCTCCCAGCACGTTGGAGCAGACGACGAAGTACTTGTTGGTGTCGAACGCCTTGCCCGGGCCGATCATGTTATCCCACCACCCGGGCAGCCCGGTTTCGTGGCTGACGCCGGCGGCGTGCGCGTCGCCGGAGAAGGCGTGCAGAATGAGGATGGCGTTGGAGGCCGTGGCATCAAGGGCGCCCCAGGACTCCCAGGCCACCTGGACCGGCGCGAGCTCGACGCCGGAGTCGAGCGTGATGGAATCGAACTGGACCGTGTGCGTTTCCGCAATCATGGGGACGGGGGATGCGGGCCGGCTGCCAGCCGCGTTCTTTGAATCATAACAGGGCGCGGTTGTCGCGGTGGGTCCAAGGTATTCCAGATTCGGGATTTTTGGCGTTCAGGACACTGAACTTTAGAATAACCCTTCCGAACCAAATCGCTATCCAACTGATTCCAGGATCGTTAGCGGATGGCCTAACCATTGCTCGCAACTGCCCCATTCTCCCGCCCGGGGAGGCCGAACACTCATTCGTCGAAACAAGCTGAAGGAGAATCCATGATCAGGAATCTGCGGTCAATGGCAATCATTCCGGCAGTCGCAGCGATGCTGCTGGCCGGTTCGGTCTGGGGACAGGAAGGCACTGGAACAGTCACCGGAACGGTAACCGACGCCAGCGGTGGCGCGGTTGTGAACGCGCATGTGGTTGTGACCAACACAGGCACGGCGGAAGAATCGAAGGCCACCACCGGCGTGACCGGGCAGTACGTTGTCGTGGAACTGCCGCCGGGCATGTACAGCGTCACGGTGGAAGCGGCGGGTTTCCGCAAGACGAGACTCTCGGAACAGCGTCTGATCGTCGCCAGCACCCTGCGCATGAACGTGACCCTGGAGGTCGGCCAGGTCAACGAATCGGTGACGGTGGATGCCAGCGCTCCGCAGGTGAACACCGACGATGCGCAATTGGGCCAGGCCATTACAGACATCAATACGCTGCCGCTGCTTTCCACAGATGGGGGCCGGAACATATTGAATCTGGCCGGTTTGCAGCCGGGCGTGTCGATGAGCCGGTCGGACTCGGGCGCGGGCGTGGTGGGCCCGTTCTCGGTGAACGGCCAGCGCTCCCAGGCGAACAATTTCATTCTTGACGGCGCCGACGACAACGATCTGGCCATCAATGTTCCCGATGCCTCGTCAGTCATCTCGCCGGAAGCCATTGGCGAGTTTCGCGTGGTCACGGGCGCCATGAACGCCGAGTACGGCCACAGTTCCGGCGCGATGATCGAATCGACCATCAAATCCGGCACGAATGCGTTCCACGGAGAGGCAGAGGATATCCTGCGGAACACGGTCTTCAACGCCAACAACTTCTTCCTCAACGAGAATGCACAACCGAATCCGAAGTACATTGCCAACGACTACGATGCCAACGTGGGCGGTCGCATAATCAAGAACAAGACGTTCTTCTTCGCCTCTTACCTCGGCTTCCGGCGCGAGGAAGGCGAGACCAACAATGGCACGGTGTTCTCGGCCGGCGAGCGGGCCGCCATCAACCAGTACGGAGTTGCCGCCGCAAAAGCCATTGTGGCCATCACCCCACTGGCTACCAACGGAGGAAACCAGTGGTTCGGCGCGCCGGTGGATTCGCTGCACCGGGATCAGGGGCTGTTCCGCATCGATCATCGTTTCACGGACCGCAACAACCTCTCCATCTCGTACGTCACCGAACAGAATGCCGATGTCGACCCATTCTCCTTTATCGGGCCGACCGTGCCTGGTTTCGGGCAGAGCGACAGGAACACCTTTGATAACGTCACCCTGCACGATACGGACAGCTTCAGTCCCACCATCGTGAACGAGGCTACCGCCGCCTTCCATCGTCTCAATTCGCCCGGCGTGGTCCCCCAGAATTCGACCACCCCCGCCAGCCTGGGCTTCCCGGGCATCATCCCCGACGACCCCACTGCCGCGGGCCCGCCGTATATTCTCATCGGTAACATTAACGTGGGCAACACCTATCAGGGTCCTCAGACGCGGGAGGACAACACCTGGCAGTACCGCGACGCCATGACCTGGATCAAGGGCCGCAACACCTTCAAGTTCGGCGGTGAGTTCATGGCCTATGAGCAGAACCAGCTTTTCGACTTTATTAACAACGGTTACATGCTCTT
>CAYVPZ010000761.1:0-2565 GCA_964453955.1 uncultured Solibacteraceae bacterium
GTTGTTTTCATAATGTCCCCTTCACTTCATCCCGGTCGACCTTCACTTCGGCCGGCGAATTCTGAACCCGCTGCTGCACCCGCTCGATCTTCTCGGCGGCGAGCCGCAGCGCATACATCAACTGGCGGTTGGCCGCCTCCGCCCGCTCGGCGCGCTCCACCTGACGGCGCCATTCGAACAGCACCGCCGAGAACATCACCAGCAGCACCGCGGCGATGGCCGTCAGCGAGCGCCACCCGGTCCACCGCGGCGCGCGCCGCCGAGGCACCCGCGCGATCACCCGTTCCGCGAACCCGGCCGGCGGTTCCCTTCTTTGCAGCGCGTCGCGAAGCCGATCTTCAAAATCGTTCATGATTCCCGCTCCAATTTCCCGCGCAATAAAGCCAGCGCACGGTGCAATTTGCTCTTTACCGTATTCACCGGCACCCCCAGGGCCGCCGCGATCTCGGTGGGGTCCATGTCCTCCTGATAGCGCAAAATCACGATGGCCCGCTGTTTTTCCGGCAGCGAAGCGATGAGGCGGCGCAACTGCTCCGCGGCCATCGGATCGGCGCGCGAGGCCGGTGACGACGGTTCCGGCGCGTCTTCCAGCGAGGTCAGCGCCTCGCGTTTGCGTTTGCGCACGCGGTCGATACAGCGGTTCACGGTCACCCGGCGGAGCCACGAGACCAGGTGGGCGCCGGATTCGATCTGCCGCAGGTTGCGGAACAGTTCCAGAAAAACGTCCTGGGCCAGCTCTTCGGCCAGCGAGGTGTCCCGCAGAAACGACCAGGCCACGCTGAACACCATGGACTGGTTGGCGCGGACGATGCCGGCGAAGGCGGATGTGTCGCCCTGCACCGACCGGTCCAGCAGCGCTCCCACGAACTCGACTGTCATGCTGGCCATCTGTCCGATATTACGCTGGCGCCTGGGGTGGAGGGTGCAAAATGTGTGCCCGGGATCGCACGGCCGAGCGGGTGGCGGTGAGCAGGCGGGCGAGCGAATCGCGCGGGAGGGTGCGGATGATGGGGTTGATCAGCCAGCCAAGGCCGGCCGGCGGCGATCGGGTGAGCGAGACCATCTCGCACTCGACGTAGACGCCGCCGTCTTTCTCTTCCAGACGCCACCAGGTGTTCAGGCCCCAGAGGAAGCCGTGGTCCCGGCCAGGCTTGGCGCGGATCTCGGTGATGCGGGTGGCGTCGGATCGGCTCGCCAGGCGGGTCTCGCCGAGGGGTTCGTAGTGCACCGTCTGCTCGACATCGAGGACCACGGACACGATGTAGTGCTTCACCAGGCGGTAGTGAATGACCCAGTCGTTGCCGTTGTGGCTGAGTAGTTGGGTGTCGACAACCTCGGGGCGGTAGTAATTCTGGTGGTCGGGGTAATCCTGGAGAAACGAAGCCACCTGGCCGAGTTTCACGCCCGGGATGAACATGGCGCCCCTCCAATCGTGAATGAGGGCGCCGCCGATGTCCGTGTAGCCCGGTTCGGCGCTGGGTTCCACCACCACCTGGCCGCTGCGCAACGCTTCGGGCCAGAGCCAAGTGGGTGAGTGAATTTCGCGTTGGATGCGGTCCTCGGTGGCGCGGACATAGGCGTCGTATTTCGCTCGGGCCTCGGGTTTGGGCTGGGCGTGAGCGAGGGCGGCGGCGAACAGGGCTGGGAGGAACAGTCTTCTTATCGGCATGGAGGCCTCACTCCGGCCGGCTGTGCACGGCGCTGCGGGTGGCGGCCAGTTGCCGGGTGAGCGACTCGCGCGGAAGAGCGCTGATGATCGGGTCGAACAGCCAGCCCAGCCCGAACGGCGGCGTTCGCGACAGGGAGACCGAGCGGGACTCGACGTAGACGCCTCCGTCCTTCTCTTCCAGACGCCAGTAGCTGTTCAGGCGCCACAGGTAGCCGTGGTCTTTGCCCTGTTTCGTCTCGTGCTCGGAGGGCATGTCCGCATCCCGCACCTCGGCGATGCGCGTGGCGCTGCCCAGCGTGTACATTCGCGTGGCGCTGACGGGATACCAGGTGACGGTCTGGTTGACGTCGAAAACAACCGTCACGAATTTGTTCTGCACCAGGCGGTAGCTGATTTTCCAGGCGTTGCCGTCGTGGCTGAGCAGGCGGGTTTTGACCACCTCGGGGCGGTAGTAATTCTGCTGAATGGCGTAGTCCTGGAGGAAGGCAACCACGCGGTCGAGTTTGACGCCGGGGATGAAAACGGCGCCGATCCAGTCGTGGATGATGGCGCCGCCGATGTCGGACTCGCCGGCGCCGCTCCAGGGTTCCACCACCACCTGGCCGCTGCGCGCGAGCCGCCAGCGCGCCGGCGACCGCTCGGCCCAAAGCCAGGCGGCCGATGACGCCTGGTCCTGAATGAGGGCCTCGGCGGCGTGGATGTAGGCTTCATATTTCGCGCGGGGCTGCGGTTTCAGCGAAGCCGGGCCGGACTCCTGGGCCAAGCCGAGAACGCACGCCAACATCGCCGGGAAGAACAGTCTTTTCATTTGGCGCTCAAATTCTGTGGAAGCTGCGCAGGATTTCGCGCGTGGAATAGCGCAACGCGATGGGCCGGCCGTGCGGGCAGCTCATCGG
>CAYVPZ010000762.1:0-2562 GCA_964453955.1 uncultured Solibacteraceae bacterium
AACGATGCGACCTTCGAGGCAATGCATCAGACCATGAACGAGAATCCGGCGGGGATTTTCGTGATCCGGGATGAACTAACCGGCTTGTGGAGTCAGTTGGATCGAGCGGGGCGCGAGGGCGAGCGGGCGTTCTGCCCGCAGGCGTGGAACGGCGACACCGGACACACCATCGACCGGATCGGACGGGGCACCATCCACGTGGAGGCGTGCTGCATGTCCATGCTGGGCGGAATTCAACCCGGTCGGCTTCGCTCCCATCTTGCCGATGCGCTCAAGGACGGCCCGAGCAATGACGGCCTGATTCAACGCTTTCAACTGCTGGTGTGGCAGAACATGGACCCCGACTGGGAATACGTGGACCGCGCGCCAGACCCCTCCTCGGAGGCAATCGTGGAGCGGGTTTTCCGCAACCTGGTCGAATGGGATGCGGACGGTCCGACGATGTTCCGCTTCGCACCAGACGCACAGGGTTGTTTCATTGAGTTTATGGCCAGCCTCGAGCCGCGAGTGCGCGGAGATGAGCTCCACCCGGCTCTGGCGTCGCACCTCGCCAAGTACCGAAAACTGATGCCCGCATTGGCGCTGCTGTTTGAGTTGGCCGATCGTGCAGCTGTTGGATCGCAGAGTCTGGAAGGCCGGCCGGGCGAGGTTGGTCATGGGCCGCTCGTCTCTCTGGAGCACACCAGACAGGCCGTGGCCTGGTGCGATTACCTGGAATCTCATGCGCTCCGGATCTACTCGTGCATCACGACTCCGCAGATGCGGGCCGCACAGGTACTCGCCGAGAAGATCAGGAAACGCCAGATCGCACGGGACGGCTTTTTCTCCTGCCGTGACGTGTACCTGAAAGGATGGAGCGGCCTCGACACCCCTGAGACGGCGAGGATGGCCGCGGAGGTTCTGCAGGATGCTGACTGGATTTGTCACGTGGACACGGAGGCCGGTCCGCTTGGCGGCCGGCCGGCGACCCGTTATCGGGTGAACCCCAGGGTGTGGGAATGAACACCGACGGATCGGCGCGAACGACAGCGGATTCGGGCAACAGCGAACCTACAAAACCATCAAAACCGCGTTCTGTAGGTTTTGTAGGTTCCACTTTGCCGGGATACGCCAATATTCGGAGCCGGCCAGGCGGCCTCGATGGTCCCCTTTCTGGCGCCGGGCGGGACCTTGACTGTGCCGCCAGGAGCACGCGACTAATGTCATGCGGCGCGAGTTCCGGCGGGGCGTTTCGGTCATGCCGCCTACTGGTGAACGAATGAACCAGATCGTCAACAGCGACGGAGGGGGGCCGGCGAGGGCGTAGCCATGGCGGTCTACCGGCGAGGTCGCGTCTGGTGGTACAGGTTCACCTGGAATGGCGTGGCCATCCGCGAGAGCACCAGGCAGACGAACAAGCGGGTAGCCGAACAGATTGAAGCTGCGCACAAGATGGGTCTGGCAAAAGGTGAAGTCGGCCTCCGCGACCGGCCACCCATCCCCACGCTGAGAGACTTTGCCGAACACGACTTCCTGCCGTTCATCGAATCGAGATTCCAGAACAAGCCGAACACGCTCGATTACTACAGGAACGGAATCCGGAACCTGACAGAATTCGCCCCTCTGGCGAGTTCCACCCTCGACTCAATCACGACCGTGAAGATTGCCGCCTTTGTAACAAAGCGACGGGAAGCGGGGCTTCAGGTGACAAGCATCAATCGCCAGTTGGAGGTCCTGCGGCGGATGCAGAGAGTTGCCATGGAATGGGGCAAGGTCGACAAGGCCCTGCCGAAGGTGGAAATGCTCCCGGGTGAAAATCACCGAGACCGAGTCCTGATCGCGCAGGAAGAGTCAAGCTACCTGCAAGCCGCGACTGCTATCGGTGAAGCAATTCAACAAGCCTATCGAAGTGCGCTGGAGGGCATCAGGGCCACCATGCGGGGAGAGCGACCCATCCCGCCCGCGGACCCATTCCTGCTGCGAGACGTCGCTACGATCCTGCTTGACTGTGGACTCAGGCCCGACGAGTGCTTCCGGCTCCGCTGGGAAAACGTGCGCGATGGCGCCCTTCATATCCCGTTCGGTAAAACGGAAAACGCGCGACGAACAATCCCGCTCACACCGCGGGCGGCTGCGTTGATCGAGATGCGGCGCACGATCAGCAGTGGCGGATGGGTCTTTCCGGCAGCAACGCGGAGTGGCCATATCCAGAAATCCACGTTGAAGAGGCAGCATCCGAGGGCCTGCCTGGTCGCGAAGGTTGCAGCGTTCTCGCTTTACACATTCCGGCACACATGCCTGACGCGATGGGCCGAGTACATGGACCCGTTCACGCTGGCCTACCTGGCGGGACACAGCGACTTCTCGACGACGCGCCGCTACGTTCACCCGCAAGCGGAAACGGTGCGGGCAGCAATGGAACGTGCGCGAAGTGGTTGGGGTAGGCACAATTCTGGGCACAGTGGCGAAAAGACAGATGATGGCCAAAAGGCATCAGTCGCCGGAATGCAATGAAAATACAAGGGATAAATGGTCGGGGCGAGTGGATTCGAACCACCGACCTCCTGGTCCCGAACCAGGCGC
>CAYVPZ010000763.1:0-2561 GCA_964453955.1 uncultured Solibacteraceae bacterium
GCCGGAAACTGCCTTGGGCGCAGGGGGTCGGGCGTTGAAATCGCCCCGCCCCGACCAATGGAATCAGTAGCTTAGGCAGGGATCGAGGATGTTGGATCTCCAGCTTCATCGCATCTCCATTGCCGAAGATGAAGGATCTAGCTGGTGGGTCCTCAAGTTTCAACAACTACGGGCACCGGTGTAATCAGCTTCAAACCAACCGAACGAATGTACGTCTTCACCGTTCACCTCTTTCTGTCTCGACACCGGTGTTCAAGCATCTTTCAAGCCCAAACGGCCAGGCATTCGGGGACGCGTCGCTTTTCCGCTACAAACACGCGCGCCAGGCACGACAATTCCGCGCTGGGTCAGCAATGTCTTCTTCAACCGTGCGCACTGTTGCGAAGGATGCGTGCAGAGTCCGTTCCATGCGAGTGCAAGTCTGCACCCGGAGCCCAGTCGTCAAAATCGGCATCAACGACTCTGACGCTCTTGAAACGGGAACACGCCGCCGGGCGTGACGGGCTCTTTCACCCCAGTGGCGCCTGAGAATCGGCCACACGATTGCACGCTCGTGAGAATGAGGTCACGCCGTCTCCACGGGAGGGAACGCCATGCACGGTACACAACGGAGAGCCGCCGAGCGGCGCGCACTGAAACACCGCGTTACCTTCCTTGTGTTGGTAATCGCGATTCTCGCAGCCGTGCCAGTGCCGGCACAGCCGCAATCGCTGGCCGATGCGGGAGATGCCTCGGGCTCTGTCGCAGGCACGGCCTCGGCGCTGCCAGACCTGTCGTATAAGCGCCCAACGCAGGCAACGAAGGTCCGCAACTACTTGTTCGACGCATTCGGCCCGTATCCCATCGCCGGCGCGGCGTTTGCGGCTGGCATTAGCCAGGCCAGGAATGTGCCCCCGGGGTGGAACCAGGGCGTCGAAGGCTACGGCAGGCGATTCGGATCCGACCTCGGAATCGCAGCGGTGAGTACCACGGCGCGTTATGGGCTGGCGGAAGCCTTCAAGGAAGACACGTTGTACTACCGTTGTGACTGCAAAGGTGTGTTTCCACGCCTTCGCCATGCCGTGATTTCGACCTTCACCGCTCGCCGCGGCGAAGACGGCCACCGCGTCTTCTCTGTCCCTGCGCTGGTTGCGCCCTATGCAGGCACACTGACGGCCATTTATGCCTGGTACCCCGGCCGCTACGGCCCCGAGGATGCGCTGCGCATGGGTAACTACAACCTGCTGGCGTATATGGCCGGGAACATAGCCCTGGAGTTCTTCTACAGCGGACCCCACTCCCTGCTTTCTCGGATGCACCTGGACAATGGGCACGGGGCGCCGAATCCGGGCTCAAACCCATGATCGTCATTCTTCGGGAAGCTTGTCTTCCAGCTCGCTGGCCAGCTTGTGTACGTCCGTGGTCTTGCTGAACGACTGAACCTCCTGCCGGGAGGAGTCCACGTTCACACCCACGTGTTGGCAGAGTTTCTGCAACATTTGAAGGATCGTTGTCAGCTCCTGCTCGGAAAGCATGCCCACCCGCAGATCCAGATGCGAGCGCCGTTCGGACTGGCGGGCCATTCGACTTTGACTGATGAGCACGAAGATGGTCAGGAACACGCCTTCGGAAGAGACGACGAGAGCCAGCACGCCGAAAGGAAATGGGTCGAATGCTCTGAGTCCCGGGATCACGTGGAGATTTACCAGGCTCCAGCCGGAAATCAGAATCAACTGAGCCAGGAGGAATCCCGTATTGCCCACAAGTCTTGTGATTGCGTCGCTGATTCGCTCCGTGGATGTCCGGCGATCCAGGGCGTCACGCTCCAGCCTGGCGATCGCATCAATGTTGTACTGCGTAGGATTCGCGGCAGCCCGGCGCGGCAATGGATTGTCCATGGGTTAGCTCCTGGAAACTGTCTTCATAGATAGCACGTCGATTGCCGGCTCGATCCGGGATGCAGAATGTGCACAGTTCGATGCTGATTCTGCCGCTCTCCCGGAACCCGTGATTTCCGGGCCCCGAAACTCCGGCTGGATGGCCCATTCTTCAGCCCGGATTCGATAAGGCTGGTGAATTGCAACGCGAAACCTGTGACAAACCCGCCGAGGCTCAGGGAACGCTGGTTGATCCTATCGATCTGCCAATACTTGTCACGATTCATCTTCCGCGGTTATTCCCCAGAGCGACTCCTCTGCCAACCGACACCAACAGCTTCCCTGAGCTTCGAAAAGGACTTCCACCCGCCGAAAACACATCGCCGGTCCGCAACGCCGGTTGAACCGATGCCATCGCGCCGCTAACCGGACCGGAGGCTCGCTTGAAGCTATGACCGAAAAAATAGACGCGCCCATCGTCTCTCCCAGCAACGGCGAGCCGAACCAGCCAGCAGCGCCCCCAAAGCCGGCTGATAAGGCGGCTCCCGAGCCACCCGCTCCCAGGAAGACCACTGGTAAGAAAGTCATGGTGGCGGGTATTCTGCTCGTCGTGATCGCGGCGGGTGCGTACCTCATCTGGAAAATCTTCTTCGCGACGCCCGCGGTGCCGGCCAGCATCGTTGTTCTCAGCGGCCGGATCGAGGG
>CAYVPZ010000764.1:0-2557 GCA_964453955.1 uncultured Solibacteraceae bacterium
CACCGACTCGGGAAACTATGCCGAAGCCCTGCGCCTGGCCGAACAAACCGGAACCACCCCCGATGTTACGGCCACCCGGCGCGTGGGCACTCTCAAGTACGGGACGGGCATCAGCTTCGACCAGGAAATCACCGGCGACCTGGGCGTGTTCGCGCGGCTGGGCTGGAACGACGGCAAAACGGAATCGTTCGCGTTCACCGCCGTCGACCGGCTGGCCACCGGCGGCATGTCCCTGGCCGGGCGCCGCTGGCATCGCCCGTTCGACACCGTGGCCAGCGAGCTGACCGTGTGCGGCATCTCTGGCATTCACGCGCTGTATCTGGCGCGCGGCGGCCTCGACTTCCTGATCGGCGACGGCGCGCTCCAGTACGCGCCCGAGTACGTGTGGGAGAGCTACTACAACGCGCGCGTGTTCCGGGGGTTCTTCGCGGCGTTCGACGTCCAGCACGTCAACAACCCGGCCTACAATCAGGACCGCGGCCCGCTGTGGATCGAGAGCATCCGCCTGCACCTGGAGTACGGGAAGAAATAGGATGCCGTTGAAACCGGGCCGGGTTAGTCCTTGCCGCCCACGCCGGAAACGCCGGATGCTCCCGCACGTCGCGCGCGCCGGACAAAGGTTCTGTCGAAGGAGACAAAAGCGGTGCCCAGCGGCCGGCTGCTCAGGTGCATCGCGTCGGCGAGTTCGATTCCGTGCCCGGTAAGCGCCAGAGCGGCCGCCACCGACGGTTCGTCCTCCACATGCACGTTCCGCAGGCCGAGCAATTTCGCGAATGCGTCATGGACGGCGCTTTCCTCGAATCCGTACAGGCTGCCCAGGACCCAGCCGGTTTCGAGCAATACCGTTTTCGCGATCCAGATGGGACCGGCCGCGAACAGGGCGCGCGCGGCGGCTTCCTGGTTGGAATCGCCGCCGGTCAGCAGCCGGACCAGGACGTTAGTATCGACCGCGATCATGCCGGCGCATCACTTCGCGGCCAACAGCGGCGCGCATCTGTTTGAGCGTCTTCGCGGTGCGCTTCGACCGCAGACACCCCGCCACCTCTTCGAGTTCAACGTTGGGGAAACGGCACGCCGGAAGCAGCAGAATCCCGTCGCCGCTCTCTTCGACGGTGAATTTCGTGCCCGGTCCCCAGGAGCGGGAAACGCGAATGCTCCGGGGCAGGACGATCTGGCCTTTGGTCGAAAGCCGCGTGGTCTCCATCGGTAAGACTCCAGTAAGATTATAGCGCGCGAAACAACCCCTATTCCAGATCCGGCAGTTCATCCCGCGGAATCAACAGACGAATAGACCGGCCCTTTCCCGCCACCCGCTCGATGAAGCCGTCGGCCTCCAGCCTGAGCACCATATCGTGCGCCGATGGCGGCGTCACCCGGAAGTAGCGCTGCATGTCGAGCTCGGCCGGAGCGACGCCGTGCATCTTCGTGTAGTAGTAGATGTACGCCAGGTACTGCCCCTGCTTCGCGGTATAAGGCTTCTTCGCCATTCTAACCCTTCCCCCGAAAAAGAAAAACCAGTTCAATAATCAGAATAATCACCACCAGCACCTCCAGGACGAAGGCCCGGCTCTGGTGAAACTGATCCATCATGAACTCGTACAGCTCGCCGGCCGTGTGCAGCTTGCCGTCCACCAGCCGGCGATAGTCTTCCACGCCCACTTTGGCCGCGGCCAGGCGGTACAGACGCGCCGAAAACATATCGCTCAGAAACTTGATCGACGTATCCACCCGTTCGGTGAGCTCGCGAATATCCAGACGAATCGTGTTTAAGTGTTGCGCCCGCGAGGCCAGACGCCAGCGCGCCAGAAACCCGCCCTTCTTCTCCAGCGATTTGTAAACCCCCTGCAGCAGCCGGCTCAGCACCGCGTCGTAATAGCGAAACTCCAGCAACTGCGTGTTGGCGTATTCCAGCAACTGGATGGTCCCGGCGGCGTCCTCCGCGGTGTCCTGAATAAACGCCGCCGTCCAGCCCACCACCAGCAAATCGTCCGGATAGTAGGACAATTTCGAGCCCAGAATCTCCTCGATTTCTCCCGGAGAAAGCTCCGCCTGCTCGCCGCGAACGATTCCGGCGATCTCCCGGCCGTGTTCGGCGATCAGTTCGGCCGCGGTCGGAGCGCTCCCGGTGGTGTCCCTGAGGTGAATGATGTAGTAGTCTTCGCTGAGCCAGTTTTCGTGCGGTTTGATGAGCGCCGCGTGCGCCCGCTCCAGGCAGCGCCGCACCGCGCGGACCGCCTGCGCTTCCGCTTCGGGCGTGGTCATCCATCGGCAGGATAGCTCGGCGAGCTGCGGCCAGTCGGTCTGGAAGGGCAGCTCCAGCTTAATGCCCACCACGCCGTACTCGTAGTAATTCAGCTCCGCCCGCAGGCAGTTCCCGCTTTCGAGCGCGATCGGCTCGATCGGCTGCACCACGGGAGGGCGCTCGAAACGAACGTATTCCGGAGAAGGGTGACGAAAGCCAGGCTCGCGGCGCGCCGGCACTCCCAGAATCTCCCGCAGCGCCTCCAGGTCGGAAGAGCGTCGTGTAGGGAAAGAGTGTAGATCTCGGTGGTCGCCG
>CAYVPZ010000765.1:0-2554 GCA_964453955.1 uncultured Solibacteraceae bacterium
AGCCGGCCGGTGACGTGGTTGGATTGCTCGGACGCCAGAAACAGCGCAAGCTGAATCTGTTTTTCCGGAACGATCCCCCCGCTCTGCCTCACCTGCAGCGCTTCGTCGGTCTCTTTCCAGCCCGCTTTGTCGCCGGCGTGGAGGATCTCGTCGGTCATGCTCGTGTAAGTTCCGCCCGGCGTCATGCAGTTGATCTGGATGTTGTGATCGCGAACCTCTTCGGCCACCGTCTCGACGAACCGCACCACCCCCGCCTTCGAGGCCGCGTAGGCCGAGAAATTGGGCCGCGGACTGGCCGCGCCCGCGCCGCTCAGCACGATAATCTTGCCCGAGCGCCGTTCGATCATCTGCGGCAGCACCGCGCGGCACGCGTTCACCACGCCCACCAGGTTGGTCTGCAGCGTCTCCACCCAGGCCTTCGGCGCGCATTCCGCGAACGGCCCGATGGGACCCTGCAGCGCCGCCGCGCACACCAGCACGTGGATGCCGCCCTCGTGGGACCGCATGCGCTCCACGGCAACGGTCACCTGCTCGAAATCGGTGACGTCGGCGCGCAGCCGCAACGCCGTCCCGCCGGCATGTTCGATTTCAAGGTGGGCGAGGTCGAGCTCGGCCTTGCTGCGCGCCAGCAGTCCGACGCGCGCTCCCGCCTGGGCGAATCCCAGGGCCAGCCGTTTGCCGATGCCTCGTCCCGCACCGGTCACCAGCACACCGGGATGTGTCGTTGAAGACAAGGCAGGAGACCTTTCGCTCCTAGGTTAGTATAGCCGGGGCGTTCAACCGCCGCGCAGCAGCTTCGCGGTGATAATCGCCTGTCCGACGTCGCGCTGCGTGTGCTCCGCCAGATGCGCCAGCAGGCCGGCTCTTCAATCCTGTTTTGGCGGAAGTCCCTTCGCCTCTAATGTCGCGGTCCGCACCGCCTCTCGAAAATTGGCAAGTCGCTTTCGCCCGTCCAACAAGTGCTCGATGCTGCTGCCCCTCGACCAGTCACCCATCTGCTCCTCGGTTTTCCCAGGCTGCTCGTTGAGGAGCTGAACGATTTGTTTCTCTTTTTTGGCCAGCCCGGGTACGATGGCCACAAGTAGCACAAGCACAAGTGGAGCGCTCTACTAAGAATCAATTCCCGGCACACCGGAAGCCGATATTGGCTTCGCGGTCGTCCTGTGTCGCACTGAGACGCTGCGACCCGCGCGCGCTCCTCCCGGCATAGTTCCAGGAACCGCCCCGCAGCACACGGACATTCCCACTCGCGGGGCCGGCCGGGTCGGATTGGCCCCCGGCCGGATACTTTTCCGCATACCAATCCGCCACCCACTCCCACACGTTGCCCAGCATGTCATACAATCCCCACCGGTTCGGCGCCTTCTGTCCGACTTCATGGGTCCTGCGCCCACTGTCGCCATACATGCTGTTGTCGGCGTACCAGGCAATCCGATCCACGACGCCGTACCGGCTTGTCGTGGTGCCACCTCGCGCCGCATACTCCCACTCCGCCTCCGTCGGCAACCGCATCCCTATCGTCTGGCAGTAGAATTGCGCCTCACTCCAATTGACGTTCTCTACCGGAAGCTGCGCGCCCTTGAAATAGCTCGGGTTGTTTCCTGCCACCCGCTGGTACGCCGTCTGCGTCACCTCGGTCTGTCCCATCCAAAAGCCCCTGGTGATGGTCACCGGGTGCGCCGGGAGCTCATTGTCGAAGCATTCCCCATCCCCCACCGAGCAACCCATCTGAAACGTCGCGGGCGGAATCCAAACATATTTCAACCCGTCCATTCCATTCACCTTCGTCGTGGCCGCCTGGACTGCCGGCTGAGGCGGCGCGTTGCGAGGCTGACCGGCCAGCAGGATGCACCAAAAGAGCAAGATCGAGCAGGATGTTAGCGCGGGCTTCAGCATGCTGCAACCGGCGGTCCGGCGTAAGACCCACCTTAGGCCCGCCCCACCAGCGCCGGCACTCGGGCCCGGAGCGGGCTTGCCGGTCGCGAGTACGGAAATCGTTGGCAAAAAGCTTTTCGTTGGCGTTGTTGGTGTTTTCATAACATTCTCCCAGTTTGTCTACGTCTTCTCTACGTCCTGTAGCAGGCGATCAAGCCAGCACCGTTTGCGTGCTCATTCACTGCCTGGACGTGACCGACGCGGCGGATCGCGGACAAAACTCGGGTTCCGTTCCATTGATCCCGACCCATCGAATTCGGGCAGGCTGCAAGGGGGGAGCCACAGGCACTTTACCGCGCCAGGTTCGCACGCAGTTCCGCTGCTTCGCCCGCGCATCTCGGCGGCAGGTGATGGGAGGCGCGCAAGTTCGTCCCACAGCCCGCGGCCCTGGGGCCGCGGTCGAAGGGTCTGGACCTTATCCGTGGGGGACAACGCAACTCCCAGCAGTCCGGCAATTGGTCCCTATTTCGGGGGAGGCATGTTAGCTTGAACTCCCTTTAGAGGATTCTCGGCGTCCGACACTGGGCAACTCCAGTCGCCGAAGGTGGTCTTGTAGCAGATGCCCGCAAAGGGGGACGCCATCCTAACCGCGCAGTTCTTGCCCTTCGGGGGGTACGGG
>CAYVPZ010000766.1:0-2544 GCA_964453955.1 uncultured Solibacteraceae bacterium
GAGAACCCCGCCGAGATCCCGAATCCCAACGTGGTGAAGGTGGTCACCGACCTCGCCGGGAACGCCATCTATTTTTCCCGGCACCCCATACCCTACCAGCGCGACGACGCCGGAACGGTCCACTACAAACACATTGGCCTCTATGTGTACCGGCGGTCCTTCCTGCTGCGCTATTCGGACCTGCCGGTGGGGCCGCTGGAAACAGCCGAAAAGCTGGAACAGTTGCGCGCCCTCGAGAACGGCTACCGGATCCGCGTCGCCGAGACCGAGTACGACTCGCTGGGCGTCGACACCCCCGACGATCTGGAACGCGCTTCGGCCCTGTTCGAAGCGACTGCATTACGCGTGGAAGGAGTTCATTGACGTGGCGAAATACATCTTTGTAACTGGCGGCGTGGTCTCCTCGCTGGGCAAGGGAATCGCGGCGGCGTCCATCGGGTGCCTGCTGGAGAGCCGCGGCCTGCGCGTCACCCTGCAGAAGTTCGACCCGTACCTCAACGTCGACCCCGGCACCATGAGCCCCTTCCAGCACGGCGAAGTCTTCGTCACCGACGACGGCGCCGAGACCGACCTCGATCTGGGCCACTACGAACGCTTCACCCACGCGCCGCTCACCCAGGCCAACAACCTCACCTCCGGAAGAATCTACGAGCGCATCATCTCGCGCGAGCGCCGCGGCGATTATCTGGGCAAGACCGTGCAGGTGATCCCCCACGTCACCAACGAAATCAAGGCGGCCGCGCGCAAGGTGGCCGACGGCGTGGACGTGGTGATCGTGGAGATCGGCGGCACCGTGGGCGATATCGAATCGCTGCCGTTCCTCGAAGCTATCCGCCAGTTGCGGCACGAGCTCGGCCGCGAGAACACCGCCTTCGTGCACGTTACCCTGGTTCCCTGGATCGCCGCCGCGCAGGAGCTCAAAACCAAGCCCACGCAGCACAGCGTGAAGGAGCTGCGGGCCATCGGTATTCAGCCCGACGTGCTCATGTGCCGCAGCGACCATCCGCTCTCCCAGGAGCTCAAGGAAAAAGTCGCGCTGTTCTGCGACGTGGACGTGGAGGCGGTGATCACCGCCAGCGACGTCGAGTCGGTGTACGAGATCCCGCTGGTGTTCGCCGAGCAGGGCGTGGACGAGATCCTGATCGAACACCTGAAGATCGAGGCCCCCGATCGCAATCTCAGCCACTGGACCGGCATGATCGAGCGCATGCAGAACCCCTCCGATGAAGTCACCATCGGGCTGGTAGACAAGTACGTTGAGTATGAAGATTCGTACAAGAGCCTGAAGGAAGCGCTGCTGCACGGCAGGCTGGCGCACCGGACGCGGGTGAACATCAAGTGGATCGAGGCCGAGCATCTGGACTGGCCGGGCTGCATCGAATCTCTCGGTGAGTACGACGGCATTCTGGTGCCCGGCGGATTCGGCAAACGCGGCGTGGAGGGGATGATCAACGCCATCCGCTTCGCGCGCGAGCGGAAGGTGCCCTACTTCGGCATCTGTCTGGGCATGCAGACCATGGTGATCGAATACGCGCGCAACGTCTGCGGGTTGAAAGGGGCCAACTCCACCGAGTTCGACCCGGGAGCGCCCTACCGCGTGATTTACAAGCTGCGCGAGTTGAAGGGCGTGGACGAGTTGGGCGGCACCATGCGCCTGGGCGCCTATCCGTGCCATCTGGCCGAAGGCAGCTTCGCGCGCGCGGCGTACGGCGTCGCGGAGATCAGCGAGCGCCACCGCCATCGCTACGAATTCAATCGCGATTTCGAGAAAGTGCTGACCGAACGCGGCCTGTCCCTCGCCGGACAGACTCCCGACGGCACCTACGTGGAGATCTGCGAGATCCGCGATCATCCGTGGTATCTGGGGTGCCAGTTCCATCCCGAGTTCAAATCGAAGCCCATGGAGCCGCACCCGCTTTTCCGGGCGTTCATTGGCGCCGCGTTGCGCTATCACAGACAGAGGCCGCACGGCGGCGAACACGTGCGCGAACAGCAGCTCACGCACGCGGAACATGGTTGAGCTCACGACGTCCGCCGGTGTGCCGTTCGCGTTCGGCCGCGGCTGTCCGCTGGCGCCTATCGCCGGCCCTTGTGTCATTGAGAGCGAAGAGCACGTCCATTTCCTCGCGCGGGAGCTGAAGCGGATACTCGGGACCTTCGTCTTCAAGGCCTCCTTCGATAAGGCCAACCGCAGCAGCGGCGGTTCCTACCGCGGGCCCGGTCCCGCCGAGGGCCTGCGCATTCTGGCCGGGCTGCGCGCCGCAGGCTATGTCGTGCTCACCGATGTTCACGATGTGTGCCAGGTGGGGCCGGCGGCGGAAGCGGTGGATATCCTGCAGATTCCCGCCTTCCTGTGCCGCCAGACCGATCTGCTGCTGGAAGCGGGCCGCAGCGGACGCGTGGTGAACATCAAGAAAGGCCAGTTCGTGGCCCCGCACGACATTCACCTGGCCGCGGAAAAGGTAGCCTCCACCGGCAACTCGCGCGTCCTGCTCACCGAGCGCGGCTCCTCGTTCGGCTACAACAACCTGGTGGTGGATATGC
>CAYVPZ010000767.1:0-2536 GCA_964453955.1 uncultured Solibacteraceae bacterium
TAGTGGCTGGTGGCTCCGCTGTCGTTGCTGACGATGAGGCTGGAGACGTTGACGGGCTCGAAGTCTGACAGGACGAGGCTGGTAATGCAGGCGAGATCGTTATCGTTCCAGCGCGCGTCGGGCGTGCCGATGAGGCCGCCGCTGTCTCCGTTGTCGGCCAGGATGATTCCGTAGTTTCGGAATGCGGTGATGATAATGGCCGCTTGCGGGCTGGCCGAGGCGCAGGCAGGCGTCGCGACGGAGGCCTTAAGGCGGTAGATTTCGCCGGCGGGTCCGGACATGGTGCAGCTTGTAGGCGGAGTGGATTGCGAGATTTGCGATTCTGTTGGGATGGTGCCGCCGGTTGTCGCCGTACAGCTACCCACGCCGGCGGTTTCGGTCGCGGGCCAGACCCAGTAATTGACCATATGGTTGAGCGTGAATCGTATGGGGTGCTGAACCGTACCGTTGGGTGCAGTGGGTGAGCCCGTGCCGATGACCTCGTCAGCATTGACGAGCAGTGGGGCGACGGGAAGGCCTGCGGCATCGGAGGTACCCATACCTTGCGGAGTGAGGGCATTCGAAGCCACGTTGGGCCAGAGGGCGTTGGAGGAATCGGTCCAGGGACCATTTTCGTAGATGCCCTGCCACATTTCGTAGAGGGCTGGATTGTTGCCGCCGCCGGCTTCGAGGTAGATGAGAACGTGCCGGTCGCCGGTGGAGTTGCTGGTGCCTTCGACTGGCGCGTTGGGCGGGATCGGCCCTGAAGTGAAGTAAGACTGATAGACGGTGGTGGCGACGGCTACGTCGGCCTGATTGAACGGCACTTCGAAGGCGGGGATTCCGTTGGGAAAGGGCGCGTTCGAATTGTTGCCGAAGAATGGCTTGACGGTCGCGGGCAGATAGCCGCTGTACATGGGCGCGGCGGGTGAAGTATCGACGGGCAGGCCGGTGGTGGCCGCGTCGACGCGATGGTGAAAGATCGACGTGGACGGGAAGATGGTGGCGAGGAAGGCGTTGCTGCCGTTGATGGCGAGGCTGATTTGCTGAGACGCCTGCGCATTTTTCGAGTCCGTCACGATGAATTCCGGCGTGTAGGCTCCCTGGCCGCCGATTTGCACACTGGTGATGTCGCCTGTCGTTGGGTCGAGAGACAGGCCTTCCGGCAGAGGAGGATTGCTGGAACTGGTGCTGACGGAAAACGTGTATGGCGGAGAGCCTCCGGTGGCGGCGATGGTGCAGCCGGTGTAGGCCGAGCCTTGGGTTCCGCCTGGGCACGACGTGGTGGTGATCACCAGGGGCGCGCCGGATGCGGTTACGGTGACGGTTGCTGTGGCAGTGACGGATCCGGCGGCATTGGAGGCGGTCAGCGTGTAGGTGATGGTTGCGGTGGGACTCACGCTGGTGGTTCCGCTCGCGGAAGTGGAAGTGAAGGTGCCGGGGGTGATGGCAATGCTGGCCGCTCCAGTTACAACCCAGCTGAGTGTGCTGGCGGATCCGGAGTTGATGGTGGTTGGATTTGCTGTGAAGGAACTGATGGTCGGTTTGCTGGCTGCGTTTACGGTGATGGTTGCTGTGGCGGTGACGGATCCGGCGGCATTGGTGGCGGTCAGCGTGTAGGTGATGGTTGCGGTGGGACTCACGCTGGTGGTTCCGCTCGCGGAAGTGGAAGTGAAGGTGCCGGGGGTGACGGCAATGGTGGTGGCGCCGGTCGTGGCCCAGGTGAGGGTGGTGCTGGAGCCGGAGTTGATCGTGGTTGGATTCGCTGTGAAGGAACTGATGGCTGGTTTGGTTGGGGCGTTCACCGTCACGGTTGCGGTCGCGATTGTTGAGCCGGTGGCGTTCGTTGCGGTCAGGGTGTAGGTCGTCGTTGCGGTCGGACTCGCGGTCATTGAGCCGCTCGCCTCTGTGGAAGTGAAGGTTCCCGGAGTGATGGCGATTGTGGTAGCGCCGGTGGTCGCCCACGTGAGGGTGCTGGTTGCGCCGGAGTTGACGGTGGTGGGGCTGGCTGTGAAGGAAGAGATCGTCGGCGCGGAGCCTGTTCCAGAGGATGAGTTGGGCATCGTCGAGCCGCAACCCTCCAGAACCAGGCACGCCAGCGTAAGAATAAGCAGGTTCACCCCGAGCGAGCGGAATCTCTTCGATCTGAGTTTTTCTCTGTGAGAGAAGGAGACTGCGTTCATGCGCCCTCGGTTCGAGGCCGTCAGCGCACCATCCAGGCAGACGGCGCCGACGGTTTCTCTTCGTAGAGCGTATTGCAAAAAGCCGGGGTGGCTGCGCAGGAATTTTGGAGGCGCGCATGACTGTAGTCATGTGAACCGCGACTCACTACTCAAATGCGTCGAACCGGATCAGAGCCACAAAGCTTTGTGGCCTGGGCAGTCCTGGCTTGCTTGCTCCACTAAGGTGGCTAATAAGTCCGACCCATAGCGGGCTAAGTAGGCGATGCCGCCGATGGTGCGTTCCTGGGGGTGGCGGTCGGGGAAGAGATTGAAGGACAGCGTGTCGACGTGGCGGCGGATGCTGGCGTCGCGCTGGAGCTGGTCGTTGGCGGCGA
>CAYVPZ010000768.1:0-2533 GCA_964453955.1 uncultured Solibacteraceae bacterium
CCCTTGTCGCACACCGGGCAATCGAGCGGGTGGTTGGTGAGCAGGAACTCCAGCATGGATTTGCGAGCTTCGTGCACCACGGGCGAATCCGTGCGCACGATCATGCCTTCGGCCACGGGCGTGGTGCAGGCCACCTGCAGCTTGGGTGTTTTCTCCACCTCCACCAGGCACATCCGGCAGGCGGCCTGCAGGGTGTACCCGTCGTAATAACAGAAGGAAGGAATCTCGATGCCCACGTTCTTCGCGGCGTTGATGAGCAGCGTTCCAGGGGCGGCCTTTATGGCCCGGCCATCGATGGTGAGGTTTACCATATCAGCCATGGCAGTTACACCGCCGCCAGTTCGCGAGCGTGCTCATAAGGGCACGGTTGTCCGTTGGCATGGGCTTCGAATTCGGGCCGAAACTTCTCGACGAAGGACATCATGGGCATGGCCGCGGCGTCGCCCAGCGCGCAGAAAGTCCGGCCCAGCATGTTCTTCGCGACGTCGTACATGATGTCGATGTCGGCTTCCCGCCCCGTGCCTTCGTGGAATCGGATGAGGATTTTCTTCAGCCAGCTTGTGCCTTCGCGGCAGGGAATGCACCAGCCGCAACTTTCGTGCGCGTAAAAGCGCATGATGCGCAACATGACCTTCGCCATGCAGGTGTCTTCGTCCATGATGACCACGCCGCCGGAGCCGAGCATGCTTTTCGCTTTGGCCACGGTATCGTAATCCATGGCGAGGTCGCACTCGTCGGCGCGCAACACCGGGCAGGAGGAACCGCCGGGGATCACCGCCTTCAGCTTTTTGCCGTTGCGCATGCCGCCGCCGACTTCGTTAATCATGCGGAGCAGATTGAAGCCCATGGGCAGCTCGTACACGCCGGGCTTGTTCACGTGGCCGGAGAGGCAGAACAGACGCGTGCCGCCGTTTTTGGGCGTGCCCAGCGCCGCGAACGCCGCGCCACCGTCCTGGATGATGGCCGGCACCGCCGCGTAGGTTTCCACGTTGTTGAGCACGGTGGGGCACTGCCACGCGCCCACCACGGCGGGGAAAGGCGGCTTCAGCCGGGGAATGCCGCGCTTGCCTTCGATGGAATCGAGCAGGGCGGACTCTTCGCCGCACTCGTAGGCGCCGGCGCCGGTGTGGGTGTACAGATGGAAGGCCCAGCCGCTGCCCATGACGTTGTCGCCGAGGATGCCGTGGGCGTACGCTTCGCCGATGGCGCGGTCCACGATGTCGATGAGGTAGCGATACTCGCCGCGGATGTAGATGTAGCCGGCGTGGGAATCGATGGCGCGGCCGGCGATCATCATGCCCTCGAGGAGCTGATGCGGATCGTTCTCCATGAGCACGCGGTCTTTGCAGGTGCCCGGCTCGGATTCGTCGGCGTTGCAGATGACGTATTTCGGTTTGGGCGAATTGCGCGGCACGAAGCTCCACTTGAGGCCGGTGGGGAAGCCCGCGCCGCCGCGGCCGCGCAGGTTGGAAGCCTTCACCTCGTCGATGATTTGCGCGGAGGTCATCTCCAGGACTTTTCGGAACGCCTGGTAGCCGCCGGTGGCGAGGGAGGTGTCAAGAGACGCGCTGTTGGCGAGTTCGAAGCGCTTCGTGAGCACTTTCACTTCGAGCGGGCTGGGTTGGTTATAGAGCATGGTTATTGCGGCTTCGCTTGCAATGCGCGCAGATCGTCGATCAGCTTGTCCAGTTTTTCGGGGGTCACGTCGTGGTGAAAATCGAAGTTGACCTCAACGGCGGGGGCCCAGGAGCAGGCGCCCATGCATTCCACCTCTTCGAGGGAGAACAGGCCGTCAGGGGTGACTTCCTTGTTGCCGATGCCGAGCTTTTTCTTCGCGTGCTCGTAGAGCTCTTCGCCGCCCACCAGCAGGCAACTGATGTTGGTGCACACCTGAATGTGGAAGCGGCCGAGCGGCTGGCGATGCAGCATGGAGTAGTAGCCGACCACTTCGTCCACCTGCAGCGGGGCGACGCCGCAACGGCTGGCGACTTCGGCGATGAGGTCGCTGGTGATGGCGCCGGTTTCGTCCTGCGCGTAGAGCAGCATGGGCACCACGGCGGAGCGCTGGCGGCCGGGCGGGTAGATCTTGAGAAGCTTCTCGAACTTCGCTTCAAGCTGTGGCGAAAAGGTCATGGTTGTTTAGTCGCTGCAGACCGCTCCGTTACCGTCGCGGCTCGGTATGAGGAGCGCGATGCTCACCGGTCCACGTCTCCGAGGACGAAGTCCATGCTGCCCATGGCGGCGATGGTGTCGGCGATCAGGGTTCCTTCGATCATCGCCGGCAGCGCCTGCAGATTTCCGAAGCTCGGCGTGCGCATGAAGACGCGCCACGCGTGCGACGTTCCATCGCTGACCACGTAGTAGCCGATCTCGCCGCGCGGCGATTCCACCACCTGATACGCTTCGCCGGCGGGAACGCGATAGCCCTCGGTGACAATCTTGAAGTGGTAGATGAGGGCTTCCATCTGGGTCTTCATTTTCTCGCGGTCGGGCAGCACCACGTGCGGCGCATCGGCCTTCCACGGTCCCGCGG
>CAYVPZ010000769.1:0-2532 GCA_964453955.1 uncultured Solibacteraceae bacterium
CGCTCATCGCCGGACGCGCCGTATTCGGCACGGTTCCGTTGTGCAGGCAGGTTTCCCACCACGGCTCGAAATTCGCGACGCCCGATTGCGCGCGCCAGTAGTCTTTCACCAGCGCGTGCGCGGTCTTCCCGGGAGACTCCACCAGCGCCGAGAGCAGTTCCGCCGCCGCCGTTCCGGCATACAAGGGTTCGATGAGCGGCTGCATGATGGTCACCGTGCCGTCGTAGCCGCGCACGTCGCCCCACGCCTCCAGGAAATGCGCCTCGGGAATGTGCCAGTGGCACAGCATGGAGGTCTCGTCGTTATACAGGCCCAGTCGGAAGCGCGCCCCCACCTTGTTCAGCGCGGCCACCAAATCCACATCCACCGGCGCGTCGTACACCGGGTTGCCGCCCAGAATCAGCAGCGTGTCTACCTCGCCGGCCTTCATGTCGGCAATAAGCTGGCGCAGCGATTCGACATGATCCACCGGATTTGTCTCCAGCGGCTCGGTGTAAGTCACCGTCGTTCCCACGTTGCCCAGCGCCTGATTCATGGCGTGCGCCAGAGCGTGCACCGCCGGCGTCTGAAACTCGCCCGGCACAATCAGGCAATGGCCGCGATGCGCCTGCAGGTCTTTCGCGATGGCCGGAATCGCTTTGTGCGGATTGTTCCCCGCGGCAACGCCAGGCGTTCCCACCGCCGCCGCCAGACTCCGCGCGAACTCCTCCACTTCGCTGGCGCGCAGGATGAAGCGATGGTCCGCCATGCCCCCGGCCAGCGACGGCGTCGGCTCCACCACATACAACCTCGGCTGCGACGCCTGATCCGGCGGCACGCCGGTGGCGCGCACCTGCTCGGGATGCTGTTCGGGGCTGTCGTCCAGCATGGAATGCGTCGACGCCTGATTGCGGAATGGCGCGTCCGGTCCGGGCTGGTATCCTTCGCGCAGGTTTTCTTTCGGCTGCTCCGTTTTCTGTGCGTCGGTAAGAACCCTCCGCCGCGCGGCGAAATCGCGCGCATAGCGAACGCTGGCTGTTCCCCACAGCAGGAAATCGGAATCCAGCGACACGATTACGTCGGCCTTGTCGAAACTGTACACCGGGTTCACCGGACGGCCGAAAGCAAGCTGCGCGCCCGCCAGCGCGTTGGCCGGCGAGACCGCTTCGTACTGGTGCCATTTCACGCCGGGCAGTTTCGCCTGCAGCGCTTTCAACTGGTCTTCCACCGTGGGCGACACCACGCGTTCCGTGAGGATGCGCAGGCCCGCTCCGTTCTTCTCCACCGCTTTCGCCCGCGCGGTGATCAGCGCCGCCAGACACGACGACCACGTGCCGATTTCGCCGTAGTGCGTCACCGACTGCGCGCGGTCCGGGTCCCACAAACCCAGCACGGCCGCCTGTGCGAACGTATTGGTGCTGCCCAGACTGCCCGGATGATCCGGGTTCCCCTCCACCTTGGTGGGCCGTCCCAGGTGGCTCTCCACCAGAACGCCGGTGCCCACCCCGGCCATCGGAAACGCCGTGGCGAAGAACAGCGGCTTGCCCGGAACGAACTCCTCGGGCTCGCGCACGTAGGGAACAATCAGCTCCTTCGGCTGTTTCGTGCACGCGCTCAGGCCGGCCAGCGCGAAGGAAGCGCCCATCAGCTTCATCACCGCGCGCCGGTCCGGCGCCTTCAGCCATTCCGGCGAGCGCGTGGGAAACTCGTCGTCGACGAAGGTCTTGAATTCCTCCGTCTCCGCCAGTTCCTCCAGGCTCTTCCAGTACTCCGGCCCTTTGGCCTTGTCCAGCCGCTCGCGCAGCGCCGCCAGATCGATCTTGGTTTGCTCGGTTTTCATCGATGGCACGTATAACAGTCGTCGAGCTTCTGCACGTGATACTTCTTCACCAGTTCCGGCCCCAGCCGAGAAAGCTGATCGTCGGGCGCCTGGTAGGTCATGTTGAACACTTCCTCGCGCGGCCGAATATACTTCTCCGGATTGCGATGGCACTCCACGCACCAGTTCATGTTGAGCGTGTTGGCCTTCATCATGAGCGGCATCTTGTCTACGTGGCCATGGCAGGTGGCGCATCCGATGCCCTTCTTCAAATGAATGCTGTGGTTGAAGTAGACGAACTCGGGCAGGTCGTGCACGCGCGTCCACGCAATCGACTGGCCGGTGCGGAAGCTCTCCCGCAACGGCTCCAGCATGGTGGCGTTCGACCAGATCTGCGAATGGCAGCTCATGCAGATCTCCGTCGCCGGGATGCCCGCGTACGGCGCTGTCTCCACCGACGTGTGGCAGTAACGGCAGTCGATGCCGTCGTCGGTGACGTGGTGCTTGTGGCTGAACGGAATGGGCTGATCCTTGGCCACCATGACGTCGGTGTTGAACGAGCCGCGGTCCAGCGCGTAAGCCGCGGCGATCAGCGTAGCCAGCCCAAAGGCGATTACAAAGATACTGATGCGCGAAATGTTATTGGCGCTTCGGTGGAAGACCTGCGGCATCGGATTGTGACGTTCTCCCCTCCAGAGGATTTCGTCAGAGTGTAAAAAATCTTACCACACAGT
>CAYVPZ010000770.1:0-2528 GCA_964453955.1 uncultured Solibacteraceae bacterium
GCATCGACTGCGGCGCGTGCGTGCCGGTTTGCCCGGTGTCGGCGATCTTCGCGCTCGACGACCTGCCGGAGAAGTGGGCGGAGTTCACCAAAAAGAACGCCGACTACTACGGGCGGTAGCCTTACCTACCGCGCGGGCAGCCGGAAATCGACGTTGCGCTGCTGGTTCAGCAGGCGCGACAGGTCACGGTCCACCAGATCCAGCGTGGCCTGGTTCATCCCATGGTCCATGTTCACGTACTTCAGCATGCTGCCTTCGGTCCAGTAGGCGAGCGCGGGCACGATGGTGTGATCGCGGAAGGCGATCAGGTAAATGGTGGGCTGGTCGGACGGCGGCGGTGCGTCCGCGTCGGAGGAGGATGGTTCTCCCGGCGGCGGGCCGGGCGCCTGGTACGCCCCGGAGGCGGGCATATTCGGAACATCCTGTACAACCGGGTTGGCGCGGTCGGGCACGAAGTTCTGGTTGATGATCACGCTGGGAGCGGTCTGCACGGGCGGCGCGTCGGACTGGCTGTCCGCGTAGTCGTTGGGACCGTATCCGTAGCCGTATCCATACCCGTACCCATAGCCGCCATACGCGGGAACGGCGACATAGATGGGTGCTACCACGGTGCGCCGGGCGTATCCACCCGCGCCGCCGACGGGGCCCCGGCCGCGCGACCTGGCCGGTTGCTGCGCGAAGCAGGAGACCACCATCAACGAAGCAATCGCCAACCACCAGGCTGAGCGCATAACACCCCTTTCACCTTCATTGTAGTCCGGCTGGACGTCATAACGAACCTTACGACGAGTGACGTGGCGGCGCTCATCGCCGTTCCAAAGCCGCGGCCTTAGCCGCGTCGGCGGCCGCTCCCGGCTGGTCGCCGCTGGCCCGGCGAGCCACCGCGCGATTGTGCCAGGCATTGGCGTAGGCCGGGTTCAGTCGGATGGCCTGGCTGAAGTCGGCGATGGCGTGAGCGTAGTCGCGCATGCGCAGGTAAGCGTACCCGCGGGCGTTCCAGGCCGGCGACAGATTCGGATTGAGGCGGATTGACGCGGTGAGCTCGGCGACAGCCTGCGGGAACTTTCCCGAGGCGGTGAGCTCCCGGCCGCGCTGCTGGTGCGCCTCGGCACTGCTCGCGACGTCCGCGGGGGCCGTCGCGGTGGGAGCGTTCCGGGCCGGTGCAACCGCGGGAGCGCTGGTGGGCGGAGCGGGCGGCGCCTGCTGGGCCACCGGTTTGATGGCAGGCGCGGGCATCGGTGGCGGCGCGGCTTTGCCGGTGGGCGCAGCGAGTTGCAGGGCCGTCGCGTGCTGGACCACATTTTGCACTGCAGGCGCGGGCGCCGGCGGCGGGGGTTGCGCGACCTGCGGCGCCTGTTGCGCGACCTGCGCCGGCTCTTTCGCTGCTCCCTGCTTTAGCACCGCCTCCAACTTAGTGAGCAGGTCGCGCGCTTCCGCAAAATCGGGCCGGAGCCGCAGCGCCTCGGTGAGATCGCTCCTCGCCTTGTCGTACTGGCCGAGCAGCACATAATCGTTGCCGCGCGCAAACCACGCTTCCGGCATCTCGGGCCTCAGGCGGATGGCCTCGCTGCGGTCGGCGAGGCCTTCATCGTGCCGGCCCAGTTCGTGATAGGAACCGCCGCGGGCGATGTGCATCTCCGGCAGGTCGGGGCGCAGACGCACCGCCTCCTCCCGATCGGCCAGCGCATCCTCCGGCCGCTTCATCTTCACATAAACCGCCGCGCGCGCGAGGTAGGCGTACGGGTCCTTGGGCTGAAGCTGGACGTTGTGCGTGAAATCGTCGAGCGCCTGCGGCAACTGGTTCATCTTCAGATGCACGGCGCCGCGCAGGGTCCAGGCTTTGGGGTTGTTCGGCTGCAACCGGATCACCATGTCGAAGTCGTCGGAGGCGCGCTGAAAGTCACCTGTTTGCCCGTATGCGAATCCGCGGTCCAGATACGCATCCACGTAGTCGCGCCGGTAGTGGATCGCCTGATCGTAGTCGTCGATGGCGTCGCGGTAACGCCCCATGCCGGCATACACGTTTCCGCGTTCCTTCATGGGAACCGGGTCGTCCAGACGGAGCCGGATGCCGTGGTTGTAGTCATCGATCGCCTCATCGTCGCGGCCGATGGCGTGATACGCGGCCGCCCGGCTGTTGTACAAAGCGGCGGTGCCCAGGGTCATGGAAATCGCGTGGGTATAGTCGGCCAGGGCCTGTTCGAAGTGACCGAGCTGGCGCTGACAGTCGCCGCGCAGCTGGAACGATTCGGCGTCTGTGCGGTCCAGCGCTATGGCCGTGTCCAGATCCTTCCGAGCGTCATCGAAGCGGCCCTCGGTGTATTCCATCCGGGCGCGATGCTGCCATGCCGGCGCGTATCCGGGCGCTGCGCGCACCACCTGGTCGAGCAGCGCGAGGGCGCCTTTGGAATCGGTGGCCTCGATGCGCAGAGCCTCCAGCCAGATTTTTGAAGTGCGCCGGTCGAGGCGGTCGGTGGGGACGACCTGCGCGCTCAACACCGGCGGCACGGCCAGGGAAAGGAGCAGGC
>CAYVPZ010000771.1:0-2527 GCA_964453955.1 uncultured Solibacteraceae bacterium
GCCAGAAATGCCGCCGCCGAGGGCACCACCAGGAAGGCGATCTGCCGCAGGCGCGATTCCAGGCGCGCGCGCAACTCATTCGCCGCGTCCGCGGTGGCGCCCACCACGTGCGACATCTCGGTCAGCTCCGTGGTGGAGATGGACATTCCGAACAAGCTCACCGGAAGAATGTACAGCGTCTGCGCGTAGGTGAGCGCCGCGAACGACCCCGGCGGCAGCAGGCTGGCGATCATGGAATCGAGGTAAGCGCTGAGCTGCACCACGCCCCGGCTGGTGAACACGGGCAGGAAATTGCGCACCACGCGGCGCACCGGATCGAAGGTCCACGAAAACACCACGCGCAAATGCGGCGCCAGGCGCAACACCAGCGGCAACTGCGCCACGAACTGCACCAGGCTGCCGGCCACCGCGCCCCACGCCGTCATCACCGCCAGCCGGTCCAGCGACGACCTCCACCCGAACGTCAGCAGCGTCGCTATGATCACCGCGTTCCACAGCACCGGCACGGCGTAGCCGACGAAAAAGCGCCGATGGCTGTTCAGAATGGCCAGACACCAGGCCGACCACACCAGCAGCCCGGTGGCCGGGAAAAAAATCCGCACCAGCTCGACGCACAGCTCCCGCCGTTCGCCATGGAAACCGGGCGCGATCACCGGGATCAGCCACGGGGTCAGCAACACGCCCAGCGCCACCAGCACCGTGGTGACAACGCCCAGCAGAGAGGCGACAGCGCCCGCCACCTGACCCGCGTCGCGCTCCTCGCGGCGCGCCAGCAATCCCGCGTACACCGGAATGAAGGATGCCGAGAGCGTGCCCTCGCCCAGGATATTCTGCAGCACGTTGGGAATGCGCATGGCCGCGCGAAACGCGTCGGCGGCCGGGGAGGTGCCGAAGAAGTGGGCAAACACGCTGTCGCGCACCAGGCCGGAAACGCGGCTGAGCAGAATTCCCGCGGAGACAAGGAACGCCGCGCCGCCGCCGCGGCCCGTTGCGCTCTGGCTGGTAGTGGAAGCGATATCCCTATTCTGGCAAGCTGGAAGCTTGCCGTCCTCTCTTTTCATGGCGTCGCTGCCGGAGCGCGTGGTGCGCTCGCTTTCCGCGCTGGCCGGCGGGGTGCTGCGGGAAACCAGCGAAGTCACCATACCGGCGCGGTTGCGGCGCACGCGCCTCTATCGCGCGCTGGCCGGCAACACCCTGCAATTCCTGATCGAGCAGGTGGGCCAGGTGCAGGGAACCTATCCGCCCGAAGGCGGCCTCCCGGGCGATTATCTGATCCGTCACGCTGCCGGAAATGTGCTCGAAATTGCGGGAATCGCCGCCTTCAGCGCCTCACCGGTCTGGGTGCTGGCCGCGCTGGCGGATATCTCCGGCGCCGGCCGCGCGCTGATCGCGGACATTGCCCGGGCGCTGCAGGAGGAAGGTCTGCTCGAGCGCGGCCGGGTGTTCGAGAGCGTCGACCAGCTGCTGGACGGCCTCGAAAGCACCGTCGGCAAACTCTCCGATGCGGTGCGTGTGCCCCCGCTCGATGTGGCGGCCTTGCGCCGCGAATGGTCGGATCTCCGCGGCGCCGCCGTGACCATCCCACGGCCCGGACTGCCGGCCATCTCATCGCTGGAGAAACAGTGGCGCCAATTCCGCGAGGAAGCGGCCCGCCAGCACCGTTCGGTGTTTGAGCTTTCTTCCGTGGCCGCGATCTCCGCCGTCCGTCAGCTTCCCGACAATGTACGCTGGTTGTCACGCGCGGCCCGGGTGACCGCCCGCCGCACCGGCGAGGTGCTTTTCCAAACGCTGCTCAACCATTACTGGCTCACCCTCGCGGAGATTCACCAGACCGGTTTCTGGCGGTTCTGGATGCGCGAGTTTCAACCATACCTCGCCGGCGCGCTCGGCCAGTTCTCTCCCGAACGTACCTCGCTCACGGAACGTCTGCTGACACGCCGAAAGCGCCCGTCCCAGTAACGTCGCGCTCACTCCGTGTTCCTCCGTATGACCCACTATCGACCCTGCTACCGCCACCACTAGCGCTGTCGCAGCTTGACGCGACCGCACGACCACCCCACACTGAAAGCTCGGCAATCCGGCCAATGTCAGTGGATATCCAGAATGATGTCTGCTGCTCGCTGGCGGCGAAGATGGGGGTGGCATGCCGCCGGACGATCTCAAACAGGTGAGAGAACAACTGAAGCACGGTGATGACATTGCGCTTCGATGCCTACAACAGATCGAGACTATGAATATGCGGTGATTTCGCGCCTTTCACCCCGGCGCGAGCTGCGCGAGGCGCTGTTCCAGAAACTCCAGCACCATAGTGGGGGTGGCCACGCCGTCGAGCGGCAGGCGCAGGACGCCCGCGGGCGTGAACTGCGCGTCTTTGGTCGAGCGCACAATCTCCATCAGGCGCATGGGATCGATGCGCGTCTCCTTGTGGAACTTCACGTTGAGCGCGCCCTGGCGGCGGTCCACTGCTTCGATGCCCAGCCGTTGCGCGCGGCTTTTCACCAGGGAAAACGGCAGCAGGCTGAGGACG
>CAYVPZ010000772.1:0-2523 GCA_964453955.1 uncultured Solibacteraceae bacterium
GCGTCGTCCTGGAACAGATCGGACCATTTCTTGTCGGCGAGCGAAGCGGCATCGGTGTTGGCACCGCGATATTGATCGGGTACGGCCACGGCGGGCCGTCTGTAGTTGGGACCGACGGCACAACCGGCCAGCAATAGCACCGCCGGCACAACCAGTGCGGCCCTGGTCACGACTTTCTCCGCTCGCCGGCCCGCTGGATCACCACGTAAAGCACGGGCACAATGAAAACTGCCAGCAGTGTTGCCGCGTTCATGCCACCGAACACCGCCGTGCCGAGGGAACGCCGCGAAGCCGCTCCCGCGCCAATGGCCAGCGCCAGCGGCACCACGCCCAGAATGAACGCGAAGGAGGTCATCAGAATCGGCCGCAACCGCAGCCGTGCCGCTTCCATCGCCGCCTCGACAATGGACTTGCCTTCCTCGTGGCTCATGCGTGCGTATTCCACAATCAGAATGGCGTTCTTAGCAGCCAGGCCGATGAGCGTCACGATGCCGATCTGCGTGTACATGTCGTACGGGTAATTGCGCATCCACACGGCCAGCAACGCTCCGAACAGTCCCAGAGGAAGCGCCAGCAGCACCGCCAGCGGGATGGACCAGCTCTCGTACAGCGCCGCCAGACAGAGAAACACCAGCACCGCCGCGAAGCCGAAAATCACGCCCTCGTGTCCCTGCGCCTCCTTCTCCTGATACGTGGTGCCGGTCCACTCATAGCCGTATCCGGCGGGCAGCACGTTCGCGGACAACTGCTCCATCGCGCCCGAGGCCTCGCCGCTACTGTGTCCTGGAGCCGGCCCGCCCAATAATTGCACGGCGCGAAACCGGTTGTAGCGGTAGATCACATCCGGCCCGGTGGTGGGCTGCACGGTGGCCAGCGTCCCCAGGGGAACCATGTCGCCGTCGTGGGTGCGCACGTAGAAGCGGTTGATGTCGGCGGGTCCGGTGCGAAACTCGGGCTCGGCCTGCACCAGCACCTGCCAGGTGTGCCCGAACGAATTAAAGTCGTTCACGTAGAGGCCGCCCAGAAACGTCTGCAGCGCGTTGTAGGCATCGCTCACGGGGACGCCGAGGGTCTGCACCTTGGCCAGGTCCACATCAACTTTGTATTGCGGGACGTCCGGGCGGAACGTGCTCAGGATGGTGCCCAGCTCGGGGCGCCGGCGGCCCGCCTGCACCACCAGGTCGGCAGTTTGCGCCAGCGCGTGCACGTCGCCGCCCAGGCGGTCCTCCAGCATATATTGAAAGCCGCCCGTGGCGCTGAGGCCCAGGATAGGCGGCAGCCCGAAGGCGAACGTGAAGGCCTCCGGCACTTTGGCGAACTCTTTCTGCATGGCTGCGAGGATCGACGCCAGTTGCAGGTTCTTCGCGTGGCGTTCGTCCCAGGGCTGCAGCCGCGCGATGATGGTGGCCACGTTCGAGTTGTTGGTGCGCGTGGCGATGTCGAGTCCGCCCAGCGTCAGCGTGCCGGCCACGCCGGGAATTCTGCTGACAATGCCCTCGATTTTTCGCGTGGCCGCGTCGGCGCGCTGCACCGAAGAGCCGTCCGGCAGGCGAATGGAAATGAACACCGCTCCCTGGTCCTCGTCCGGAAGGAAGCCGTTGGGCAAATGGTGAAAGATGGCGCCGGCGGCGAACCAGAAGCAGAGAAGACCAATCAGCCCCAGCGCCGGTTTTCGGATCAGGCCGGTCACCCCCGCCAGATAGCGGCCGGTGACCCAGCCGAAGCCGCGGTTGAACGCGCCGAAAAACCGGGCCAGCGGTCCGCGCGCCTGACCCTTCGGCCGCAGGATCAGGGCGCTCAGCGCGGGGCTCAGCGACAACGCGTTGAAGGCCGAGAGCAGCACCGACGTCGCGATGGTCAGCGCGAACTGCCGGTAGATCTGCCCGCTGATGCCGCCCAGAAACGCCACCGGTACAAATACCGCGGCCAGGATGAAGGCGATGGCCGTCACCGGCGCCTGCACTTCCTTCATCGCCTGGATGGTGGCCGCGCGCGGCGACAGGCCCTCGTCAATGTGGCGCTGCACCGCCTCCACCACCACGATGGCGTCGTCCACCACAATGCCGATGGACAGCACCAGGCCGAACATGCTGGTGATGTTGATGGAGAAGCCCAGCAGCGGAAACAGCGCCAGGGTGCCGATTACGGCCACGGGAACCGTGAGCAGGGGAATCAGCGTGGCGCGCCAGCTCTGCAGGAAGATGAACACCACCAGGATCACCAGCCCGATGGCCTCGAACAAGGTGATCATCACATCCTTGATGGCCGCGTTCACGAACATGGTGGAGTCGTAGGAGACGACGTAATCCATGCCCGCGGGGAAGGCGGTTTTGATCTGGTTGAGGTATCGGCGCACCCGGGCCGCCGTCTGCACGGCGTTCGCGCCCGGCGAGAGGTACACAATCATGTTGCCCGAATCGCGCCCGCTCTCGCGATTGAACCCCGTGTAGGTCTGCGCGCCGAGTTGCACGTGGCCGATGTCGCCGATGCGCAGCAGCGAGGCATCGGGACTCGCCCGCAGTA
>CAYVPZ010000773.1:0-2519 GCA_964453955.1 uncultured Solibacteraceae bacterium
CGGGAAGCGCCGCCAAAACAGACGCGCCCATCCCCGCCCGCTCGGCCTGGTGATGGCATGCCGCGCACGCGCCTCCACCATGCGCGGCGAAGCCAGACCCACGAATTCCGGACCGGGCACGAACACCACGCTGATGTTGTCCACGCCGCCGGCGCCGTTGGCCGCCTCCACCAGTTTCGCCGCGGTGCGCGCCGCGTCGCCGTCGTATTCGTCGATAATCGCGCCGATCTCGGCCGACGTGAGCACGTCGCTCAGGCCGTCGGTGCACAGCAGAATCGCCGCATCCGCGTGGAACACGAGCCCGCGCACTTCGATGAAGCCCTCTTCTTCCGAGGTGCGCCGCTGCGTGCCCGCGTCGCGGAACACTTCGTTGCGGCGCGGATGGCGCATGGCGTCCAGTTCGCTGATCTCGCCGCGGTCCTCCTTCACGCCCACCGGAGAATGATCCGGCGTGATTTTCCGCACCACGCCATTCCACACCAGGTACAGGCGGGAGTCGCCGACATGGCCCACCGTGATGCGCCGTCCTTCCAGAATGGCCAGCGTCAGCACACAGGCCATGCCGTGGCATTCCGGATCCGCCTGCGCGGCTTCGAAGATGCGGTTGTTGGCCGCGGTGATGGCCCGGCGAACGCGTTCTTCCGCCGCTCCGTCTGTCTCCTCCAGCTCCCGGGGAATCGTCTGGATGGCAATCTCCGCGGCGCGATCCCCGGCCGGATGGCCGCCCAGCCCGTCCACCACCAGGTAAACACCCCGCGCGTCGTCCGCCCACACCCGATCCTCGTTGCGATCGCGGCGCAGTCCCGGATCGCTCGCCGTTGCCGATCGCCATGCCGCCTGAGTGCTCGTTCTCATGCTCACCGCTTTCGGTTCGAAAGCATCAACCCCACCGTCAGCGCCAGAAAAGCCAGCACGAAAAAGATGTTGCTGCCCGCCGGAACCGTCATTTCTTCGCCTCGAAAACAAGGTTCAGCACTTCCGCCACGCCGATTTCCGCCCGCTCCGGCAGCGCTTCCTCCACGCTCTTCTTCAGCCGCCGTCCGTTCACCCAGGTGCCGTTGGTGCTGCAATCGGTGATGAGAAACTGGCCGGTGGCGGCGTCCCGGCGCAGCAGCAGATGCTCGCGCGAAACCTCGTCGCCGGTATACAGCGCCACGTCCATCAGCGCGTCGTCCCCGCCGCGCCCCACGCGCACCTGATTCTGGGTCATCAGGTACACCTGCGGGCCGGAATCGTCTTCGTAGCGGATCTCGGCGAATGAGGCCGGGCCGGGCCGCACAGCGACGGCTTGCGTGGTGGCCGGAGCGCGCCGCGAAGTCACCGACGGCTCGCGCCCGAGTAGTGTGGTCTTCGTTCCCCGATACTCTGGCTGGGCCATCTCGTTCAGCTCGGAGTGGATCTCCACGTCCCCCGCTGGCACGGTCGCTTCCGTATCCGGGTGGAATTCCACAATCCATGCCGCGCAGGCGATCCGGTATTCCTTCGCCGCTTTCTTCTTCCGCCCTATGGAAAAGCCCCCTCGCGTCTGGTTCAACTCGCTCACCCGCGCGCCCAGCGCCCGCCGCGCGTCTTCCACAATCAGCGGAATAATCCCCGCCAGCCGCGCATGATCGTCGGGATGAAGATACACATCGAACACGCAGGGCAGCAGAACGCTGTACGCCATTTCGAACTGCCCCATCTCCATGTTGCGGATCAGTTCGTTAATGATGGTCTGGCCGCTCAGTTGGACAACAGCGGGGTGCCGGACGTCTGATGCCACGATGATGCCCTCAGCCCAATGACGCACGGGGTTTTCCAGGGTTTCTCTATGTAAGAACCATAATGAAACCGGGAGTTGCGCTTCCAGGAAATCTCCTACCCGCCGAACAGAAGCCCAATCCGTAGCAGAATAGAGGGTGATGCGTTTTCCGAGGCGCATTCTTGCCGTCTGGCTGGCGTTTCTGCCCGCAACGCTCCCTGCCAGCGATGGTTCCGTCAGCGGCGTGGTGGTAAACGACTCCACGGGCAAGCCGGTCCGCGCGGCGCTGGTCACTTTATCTACCACGGGCGCGAAACCGATGGAGGCGGCGGTTTATACGGATTCGAATGGAGCTTTCCAGTTCGACGCCGTGCCGCCGGGCCACTATTATCTGTCCGCCGGCGAATTCCGATATCAGCGGGCGTCCTTTGGAGCGTCAACACCGGACCGCTATCCCGCCATCCTCACCCTCGATGCCGGAGAGGCCCGCCAGGGAATCGAACTGCGTATGCGTCCGCTGGGCGCCGTCTCCGGCGTGGTGCTGGACCAGAACGGCGACCCCGTGCCCCGCGTCGCCGTCCGGCTGCTGGTGTCCACCTGGACGCGCGGCCACAAGACGTGGGCTTACCGCAACACCGCGACGACGAATGATCGTGGCGAGTTTCGCATTCATGGAATTGTGCCGGGGCGCTATGTCCTTTCGGCCACCGCACAATTCGCGCAAACCACGGAAATACATCCCCAGGTCACCCTCGGAGAACCCATGCCGGAGCTGGTA
>CAYVPZ010000774.1:0-2518 GCA_964453955.1 uncultured Solibacteraceae bacterium
TCAGCGCACCATGTTCGATCTCGAAATGATCCGCGAGATCGGCTACTGCCACGGCATCGAGAACTACTCGCGCCATTTCTCCGGCCGCCTGCCGGGCGAAGCCCCGCCCACTCTGCTCGACTATCTTCCGCACGATTCGCTGCTGGTCATCGACGAGAGCCATCAGACCATTCCGCAGTTGCGCGGAATGTATCACGGCGACCGCTCGCGCAAGGACGTGCTGGTGGAGTATGGCTTCCGCCTTCCCAGCGCGCGCGACAACCGGCCACTTACTTTCGAGGAATTCGAGAACCGCGTCAACCAGGTAGTCTACGTTTCGGCGACGCCCGGTCCCTACGAACTTACTAAGACGGCGGGCGTGGTGGTGGAGCAGATCATCCGGCCCACCGGCCTGGTGGACCCGGAAATCGACATCCGCCCGATTCGCGGCCAGGTGGACCACCTGCTGAACGAGATCCGCCTGCGCACGGAAAAGAACGAGCGCGTGCTGGTGACCACGCTGACCAAGCGCATGGCCGAGGATCTGGCGGAATACTACACGGGAGTGGGAATCAAGTGCGCGTATCTGCATTCGGAGGTGAGCACGCTCGACCGCATTAAGATTCTGCGCGACCTGCGCCGCGGAGACTACGACGCGCTCATCGGCGTAAACCTGCTGCGGGAGGGGCTGGATCTTCCCGAGGTCTCACTGGTGGCGATCCTGGACGCGGACAAGGAAGGCTTCCTGCGCTCGGCCGGCGCGCTCATCCAGACCATGGGCCGGGCGGCGCGCAACCTGAATGGCCGAGCCCTTCTATACGCCGACGTGATCACCGACAGCATGCGACGCGCCATTGACGAGACCACCCGGCGGCGGGCCATCCAGACCGCGTATAACGAGGAGAACGGCATCATCCCGCAATCGATCATCAAGCCCATCGACATGAGCTTGGTGAGGATTGCCGAAGGCGACTACGTTACGGTACCGCTCGAAACCGAGCCCGCCGGCGAGCTCACCGCCGACCAGCGGGAGAAGCTGATTCACGACCTCGAAGAGAGCATGCGCGAGGCGGCGAAGAAGTTCGAGTTTGAAAAGGCGGCCCGTTTCCGCGACCGCATCAAGTCTCTCAAGACCATGGAGGTGTATGAGGAAGCCGCGGCTGGCGGCGCTGCTGGCATCGGGTAATGCCGCGGCGTCTCCGGTGCTGCGCGCGCTCGCGGCGGCGCAGGCCATTGGGCCGGTAGCGTCCACTTCGCTCCGCGTGGCCAGCCGGATCGCCAATACCATGCGGGCGGGCCGCGCCGTAGCGTCGGTGGACGCATTCGAGGCCTGCCATGTGGTGCTCATCTCGGTCCCCCATCCGGCTGTGGATGCGGCCGTCGCGCAACTGGCTGCCGCGCCCTTTGAATGGAAACACCACACCGTGATTCTCATCGGTGACGATGGGGAACCGCTGGCGCCGCTGCGCGAGCTCGGCGCGGGCACCGCTGTGATCACAACCATGCCTGGCTTTGAAGATCGTCTTTTCGTGCTGGAAGGGGCGCGGGCGGCGCTGCGCGAGCTGCGATCCCTGATCGGGCGGCGCGCCCGCGTCGAACTAATCCCGCCCGGCGCGCGCGTCCGCTTCGATGCTGCCGTTATCCTCGCGATGCACGCTTTGTTTCCCATGCTGGTGGCCGCCGATGACGCGTTCGCCACCACCGGGCTTCCCCAGCGCCTCACCGATCCCGCGCTGGAGAAAGCCGTGCAGCGAGCCCTGCGCGCGTGGATGAGCGGGCGGCGCAAAGGCTGGGGCGATCTGGAGGCGCTGGAACGAACCGACCCGCGGGCCGGCGCTTACTTTCGCAACCTGGTGGAGATCATGCGCGAGTTCATCCGCTCAGCCGCCTCAGATCGTCCAGACCCACCGTGACCAGCGTCTTCTCCATGTCCTCGGCGGTCTCGATCATGTGCTTCAGGTGCCGCGCGCCAAGCTGGAGACACCAGGCGTCGGTGAGGGCGCGGCCGGTGTCCCTGCTGAGCCGCAGCAGATCGGGATGGCGAAGGGCGATGACCTTCTCGTATTTGGGCTCGCCGTCCACGCCGGCCGCGAATTTCACGTCCACGGTGTCGGCGTGGCGGATGGAAGTGGCCGTCTGCAGCCAGCGGAACTCGACATCCCACACGCGGCCGAACGGGTCGGGACCTGCCTGGAATTTGCGGTACGTCTCGGGCATCTCTGAACAATTCTAGCAAGGGACACCCGACGCGAGTCGCGTCTTGATACCCGCTCCATTACTGTCGCGGCTCCGTTCCGAACCGCGACAGTAATGGAGCGGGTTATTCGTGCCGGTCCCGATGGAACGCGGCTTCCATTGCCGCAGCGTGTCCGGGCTTGCCACGCCCCTGTCCCCGGACCGGTTTTTTCGACGGCGTCCGGACAGAAAAAAAGCCGGGCACTGGTCAGGCGCCCGGCTGAGGAGCACCCACAGGCGCTCGGAGGAGACGGCCTGTGGTAGTGGAGGGGCTTGTTCAGCCGAGCAGCCCGCCATGCCCGAG
>CAYVPZ010000775.1:0-2513 GCA_964453955.1 uncultured Solibacteraceae bacterium
GGGCGACAACTTCGGCTGCGGCAGCTCGCGCGAGCACGCCCCGTGGGCGCTGACGCAATATGGATTCCGGGCCGTGATCAGCACCTCGTTCGCGGACATCTTCCGCCAGAACGCGCTGAAGAATTCGCTGGTGCCGGTGGTGGTGCCGCGCGACGTGCATGCGTGGCTGTTCGCGAACCCCGAGGCGACGCTGGCGCTGGATCTGGCCGGCCCGGCGCTGATCCTACCCGATGGCCGCCGCGTTGAGTTTCCGGTGGAGGCGTTTGCGAAGCACTGCCTGCTTGATGGCGTCGACGAGCTCGGTTACATCCTGCAGCAGGAAAGCGCCATCGCGGCCTGGGAATCGACTCGCCCACGCTCCGTCAGCACAATCGGGTGACGTACACCTCATTTCCGGATTTCGGTTTGCGCCCCGGCTTCTGCGGGCGAACCGGGCGCCCGAGACAGACCTCCATCCGTTCCATGAACTCGATGGAGCCGACAGGCCGACCGGTCTCGTTCGCCTGCCGGAGTCGCTCGACAAACCCGGCATCCCGCACGCCCCACTCCAGCACCTCGGCCCAGCTCCGGCTTGTATAGTTGCTCCTCCACCGCTCCATGTCGAGCGTAATCGGCGCGGTGCGTCCCTCGACATGCGTCGCGGCGCTGGACCACGGCCACGCGAGGGCGTTGCTCACCATACCCGCTCGCACCGGGTTCTGCTCCACATAACACAGAGCGTTCCACAAATGCCGATTGTCGAGTGCGCACGACCGGTAACGCCCTTGCCAAAGCTGCCCCGTCTGTGCCTTCTGGACGTGAAGCCATCGTGAGTAACTATGGTTGGTGAGCCGGAATGTCCACGCCATCGAAGCGGGGTCCTCGGGCTCGCACACAACGTGGTAGTGATTGCTCATGAGGCAGTAGCCCAGGATTCTTAACCGGTACCGCTGGCTGTACTTCTCCAGGAGCTGCAGAAATACGCGGCGATCCAGGTCGGAGAGAAACACGTCGTCGCGGTGGTTTCCGCGCTGCACGACGTGGAAAGGCACGCCGGGGACCACAATTCGGGAGATATGGGGCATACCTTCCTTGTGCCCTCCGGCCCCCATCCCTCTCACACCTCGGAATTCGGAAATGAGGTGTACGTCACCGGTTTGGACTAACGTCCCCGAATTAGACTGCTCGAATTGGACTACAATCGCTAGGGTAAGCCCATGCACATCTCTGTCAAAGGCGAGTACGCCTTGCACGCTCTGTTCGACCTGGCCATGCAGCGCACGCACGAACCGGTAAAAATCTCGGGGATCGCCAGGCGCCAGAAGATCCCGCAGAAGTTTCTCGAGCTGATCCTTGCCGGCTTGAAGCAGGGCGGGTTTGTGGAGTCGCGCCGCGGGGCCGAAGGCGGCTACTTGCTGGCGCGCCCGCCCGACGCCATCACGGTGGGCGAAGTGCTTCGGTTCATCGAAGGCGCCGGGAAGAACAACTCGCCGAAGGGCGCCGGCGACGACGATCCCTTCGCCGACATGTGGCGTCGCGTCGATCACTGCATCGCCAGTATCGTCGACCGCACTACATTTGCCGAACTCTGCGGCGCCTGGCAGGAAAATCAGGCGCGCTACATCCCCAACTGGGAGATCTAATGTACTTCGAAGACAATTCTTTGAGCATCGGCCGGACCCCGCTGGTGCGGCTCAACCGCGTCATCGACGGCGCGCCCGTCACCATGCTGGCCAAGATCGAAGGCCGCGGACCGGCCTACTCGGTGAAGGACCGCATCGGCGCCGCGATGATCTGGGACGCCGAAAAGCGGGGCGCGCTCGCCCCCGGCAAGGAGCTGATCGAGCCCACCAGCGGGAACACCGGGATTGCGCTAGCATTCGTGGCGGCTGCCCGCGGCTATCCCATCACGCTGACTATGCCGGAGACCATGTCGCTGGAGCGGCGCAAGGTGCTCAAGGCCCTGGGAGCGAATTTGATCCTGACCGAAGGGGCGCTGGGCATGAAAGGCGCCATCGGCAAAGCCGAGGAGATCCTGGCCTCCGATCCCGATCGCTACGTCCTGCTGCAGCAGTTCAAGAACCCGGCCAATCCGGAGATTCACTTCCGCACCACTGGCCCGGAGATCTGGGACGACACCGATGGTCAGATTGACATCCTGATCTCCGGCGTGGGCACCGGCGGAACCATCACCGGCGTCTCGCGCTACATCAAGAACGAGCGGGGCAAGCCGATCCTTTCGGTGGCCGTGGAACCGACCAACAGCCCGGTGATCACCCAGGCGAAGAAGGGCGAGCCGCTGAAGCCGGGGCCGCATAAGATTCAGGGTCTGGGCGCGGGATTCATTCCGGACACCCTGGATCTCGCCATGGTGGACCGAGTGGTGCAGGTGACCAACGAAGAGTCTATCGAAATGGCCCGGCGGTTGTCGCGCGAGGAGGGCATCCTGTCCGGCATTTCCTGCGGCGCGGCGGTGGCGGGCGCGGTGAAAGTGGCCCAGGAGCCGGCGATGAAGGGGAAGCTGATGGTGGTGG
>CAYVPZ010000776.1:0-2505 GCA_964453955.1 uncultured Solibacteraceae bacterium
GGCTGCGCGACAATCCCGACAAGCGCGAGCTGATGGCCACCGCGCTCGAACACTGCGACATGGTGGCGGCCACGCTCTGCGGCATCACCGATCCCGCCGAGGTCCCGCGCAGCATCTGCGCCATGGGCCACAAATGGATGTGGAACCAGCAGCTCGGCGGCCTCCCTCCGGAGGACTTCCTTTGCCAGGTGGACCCGCTGCTCGCCGGCATTCGCGACAAGATGGCGCTGGGGCGCTACCGGACCTCCGATGCCATTGCCGGAGACCTTTCTTCGGAATGGGCCGCCAACATGGGATTGCGCCCCGGCATTCCCATCCCCGTGGGCGCCTTCGATGCGCACTGGGACGCCATCGGCGCAGGTTGCCGCCTCGGCGACGTGGTCAACGTGGTGGGCACCTCCACCTGCATCATCGCCATGAGCACCGGCAGCACGCTGGTCCCCGGCGTTTGCGGCGTGGTGCAGGGTTCCGTGCATCCTTCCTATACCGGAATCGAAGCCGGCCTTTCCGCCACGGGCGACATCTTCGACGCCATCGCCCGCCGCGCCGGAACCAGCGTGGCGGAGTTGTCGAAAGGACTGGACGATTACAAGCCCGGCCAAACCGGCCTGTTGCGCCTCACCTGGGACAACGGCGATCGCACTGTGCTGGTGAATCCCGAACTCGGCGGCGTCACCCTCGGCTGGAATCTCACCAACACCGCGCAGGACGAGCTGTTCGCGGCCATCGAGGGGACCGCCTTTCACACGCACATCATCCTCGACCGCATGGAAGAGTACGGCGTGCCAGTCCACCGGGTGATCAACGGCGGAGGCATACCCCGCAAGAACGCCGTGCTCAATCAGGTGTACGCTAACATTTTGAACAAGCCAATCTTGGTGCCCGAAGGCGACGTGACCAGCCTGGGCTCGGCCATCTTCGCATTTCTTGCGGCGGGGGCGTTCCGGACCATCGAAGAGGCGCAGGATGCGCTGTGCCCACCGTACGCCACGCTGGAACCGCAGCCGGCCAGCCGCGCCGCGTACGACGAACTCGACGGCCACTATCGGCAATTGTACTTTGCGCTGGGAAGCCGGGAGTCGCAACCGGTGGCGGTGGGCGGCGTTCTGCCGTCGCTGCGCCGGATTGCCGCGGCGGCGAAGAAATCATGAGCGATCTCCAACAGCTTCGCGAAGAAGTGTACGAAGCGAACATGGAGCTGGTGCGCCGTGGTCTGGTGTTCTACACGTTCGGCAACGCCAGCGGCATTCTGCGGGGCGACAATCTGGTGGCCATCAAACCGAGCGGCGTTCCGTACGAGAAGCTTCGCCCGGAGGACCTGGTGGTGGTGCGGCTGGACGGAACGCCGGTGGAAGGCGCCATGCGTCCGTCGTCGGATCTGCCCACCCACCTGGTGCTGTACCGCGCCTTCGCGGACCTGGGCGGCGTGGTGCACACACACTCGACTTTCGCTACGGCCTGGGCGCAGGCCGGGCGGGAGATCCCCTGTCTCGGAACCACGCACGCGGATTACTTCCATGGGCCCGTGCCGGTAACGCCGCCGCTCGCGGCTGGCGAAATCGAAGGCGACTACGAAAGCAGGACCGGCGACGCCATTGTGCGGCGTTTAGCGAATCTGGATTCCGCAAGCTTCCCGGCCGTCCTGGTGCACGGGCACGCGCCGTTCTGCTGGGGTCCGGCGCCGGCCAAAGCGGCGCACACGGCGGTGGTGCTGGAAGAAATCGCGCGAATGGCGTATTATACGATCACCCTGAACGCGGGGGCACAGCCGATTTCACAGGCGCTGCACAACAAACATTTTCTGCGCAAGCACGGGCCGGGCCGTTACTATGGCCAGCCATGAGGAGAACAGGATGCGATTTCATTTTTTACTGAAGGCTACGCTGACGGCCGCTCTGCTCGGCTGTTTCGCGGCCGGCAACATGGAGGCGAAGATGGCAGGAAAGCCGTTCGGGAAATCCCCCGAGGGGAAGACAATCGAGTTGTTCACTCTGAAGAACGACAAAGGAATGGAAGTGACCGTCATGACCTGGGGCGCGACCCTCGTGTCCCTGAAGGTTCCCGACGCGGCCGGCCATTTCGACGACGTGGTGCTCGGCTTTGACAATGCCGAGGGCTACATCAATCACACCGCGTTCTTCGGAGCCATTGCGGGCCGGTATGCCAATCGCATTGGCAAATCGCGCTTCACCCTGGACGGCCACGAATACCATGTCACCCCCAACGAAGGCGAAAACTCGCTGCATGGCGGAAAGCGCGGGTTCGACAAGCGCGTCTGGGCCGTGCTGCAAGCCGACGAACATACCGTCGAACTGCAGTACGTGAGCGCGGATGGGGAGGAAGGTTACCCCGGCAACCTGACCGCGACCGTGCGTTACACTCTCACCCCGTACAACGAACTGCGCATCCACTACACGGCCACCAGCGACAAGGACACCGTCCAGAACCTGACCAACCATTCCTACTTCAATCTGGCCGGCGCGGGCAATGGCAACATCCTCGACG
>CAYVPZ010000777.1:0-2503 GCA_964453955.1 uncultured Solibacteraceae bacterium
GATAGAGCGGCGTGAGGTTGTCGAAGAAGATCTTGTTGCGCGCTTCCTCGGGCGGTTCGAAGTTGATGGCGTCCACCTTGATGAGCGCGAAGTAGCGCTCGCCTTCCTTGGGAGGGCGAATCTGGCCGGAGATGGTGTCGCCGGTGCGCAGATCGAAGCGGCGAATCTGCGAGGGCGAGACGTACACGTCGTCGGGGCCGGGCAGATAGTTGTATTCGGGCGCGCGCAGAAAGCCGAAGCCGTCGGGCAGGCACTCCAGCACTCCTTCGGAGAAAATGAGCCCGCTCTTTTCCGCCTGCGCCTGCAGGATCTTGAAGATGAGCTCCTGCTTGCGCAACCCGGCCACGCCCTGGATGCCCATGTCCCGGGCCACCTGGTTGAGGCTCTGGATGCTCATCTCCTTCAGTTCCACCAGGTCCAGCTTGGCCTCGCCATTCTTCGGCTGTGGCTGCCCGCCCCCCCCGCCATGGCGCCGCCCGTGACCGGCGCCGCGTCCGCCCTCCTGCCGCTCGCGCGCAGGGCGCGTGTCGGGCGCCTTCCCCTCCGCGGGCTTGCCGTCGCTCGGCGCCTCGGCGGCCGGCGCGGCTTCTGCCGCGAAGCTGGGCTCCGCCCCCGCCTTCTCCTCCACCTTCTGTTCGGGCTCCGTCGCCGCTACCGTGGTGGGCTGTTCCTGATTTTCGAGATCGCTTGCCAAATTTCCCTCACTCCCCGGCCCGTTTTCGCCGAGAACGGCAGCATTTCGTGCCCGCTGGCCCGAATCGCCGCCATGCCATTGTCGTGATCTTTCCGCGACTTCAACTTGTCGGTTTTGGTGGCGATTACGAGGTATCGCCGCCCGTGAAACTCGAGCCACTGCCCGAGTTCCTGATCGTGTTCCATCCAGCCTCGTCTGGCGTCGATCAGCAGAATCGAAAGCTCCAACGTCTTTCGTTCGCCGAGGTAACTCTCAATGAGCTGTTTCCAGCTCCGCCGGATTTCCTGCGGAACCTTCGCGTATCCATACCCGGGAAGATCCACGAAATGATAGCGGCCATCCACGCGGTAGAAGTTAATCCCCTGCGTCCGGCCCGGCGTGGCGCTGGTAAAGGCCAGCCCGTCCCGGCCCACCAGGGCGTTCAACAGGCTGGATTTTCCCACGTTGCTTCGGCCCAGGAAGGCGATCTCCGGCAGACTCTCCACCGGAAACTGCTCCGGGCGCGCCGCGCTTACCAGGAACTCAGCTTCCATCCGTGAGTGGCAAAGAGGAGAGGACCGCGCGCCTTAGCGCCGCGCCTCGGGCCTGGCCCCTCAATGAACGCCCTTCTCTTCTCCCGGCCGCGCCATCTCCGCAGGCGGGGCGCTCGCGGCCAGCGGAAGCGCCACAATTTCCCGCTCCAGAGCGATCTTTAGAACTTCGTCCATGGAACCCACCAGGTGCAGCTTCATGTCGTTGCGAATCGCTTCCGGAATATCCGGGAGGTCCTTCTCATTATCCTTCGGCAGAATCGCTTCCCGAATGGAGTGCCGGTGCGCCGCCAGGAGTTTTTCCTTTAGGCCGCCGATCGGCAGCACTCGGCCGCGTACCGTAATCTCGCCGGTCATGGCCAGGTCGTAGCGCACCGGGATGCCCGTCAGCGCGCTGCAAATGCTGGTGGCGATGGTGATTCCCGCCGACGGCCCGTCCTTGGGAATAGCCCCTTCCGGAACGTGTACGTGAATGTCCAGGGTCCGGTAGAAATCCCGCGGCAGGCCCATCAAATGGGCCCGGGAACGCACGTAGCTCATGGCCGCGTGCGCCGATTCCTGCATCACGTCGCCCAGTTTTCCGGTGGTGGTCAGCTTGCCGCGGCCTTCCATCACCGCCGCCTCGGTAGTCAGAATAGACCCGCCCACCTCGGTCCACGCCAGACCGATGGTGGCCCCCACCTCGTTCTGCTTGTCGGTGGCCAGATCCCGGAACTTCCACGGGCCCAGAAAATCGGTGACCGTCTTTTCGTCCAGCAGCGCCTTCGCGGCGGGCTTCCCTTTTTCCGCCTCCACCACCTTGCGCGCCACTTTGCGGCACACGTTGCCGATCTCGCGTTCCAGATTGCGTACGCCCGATTCCCGCGTGTAATTCTGAATCAGCGTCTGCAAACCCGTCTCGGCGAACTCCACGCCGGTTTCGACGCCGGTCTCCTTCTTCTGCTTGGGAACCAGAAACCGCTTGGCGATCTCCAGCTTTTCGAGCTCGGTGTAGCCCGAAAGGCGGATCACTTCCATGCGGTCCTGCAGGGCCGGCGGCACGGTGTGGATCACGTTCGCGGTGGCGATAAAAAACACCTGGCTGAGATCGTATTCGACGTCGAGATAGTGATCCATGAACATGAAATTCTGTTCGGGATCCAAGACCTCCAGCAGCGCCGCCGACGGGTCGCCGCGGAAATCGGTGGACATCTTGTCCACTTCATCCAGCATGAACACGGGATTGCGCGTGCCGGCCTTCTTCATCATCTGCAGGATCTGGCCGGGCAGCGCTCCGATA
>CAYVPZ010000778.1:0-2496 GCA_964453955.1 uncultured Solibacteraceae bacterium
GAGGCGGATAAAGCTGTTGGCGTTGGCGAAGCGGCAGAACTCCACCAAAACCGCGGGCGGCGCCGTGCGCGGTTTCAGCTCGCGAAACACGCGCACGAAGATTTGTTCCGGGGTCTCGAACAGGATGAGGCTTTCCAGCGCCACTTCCTCCAGAGTATTACGGCGGGAGCGGTGATGGTGGGCCAAAAAAACGGGGACAGACTACTGCTTGCCCGTTTGGTGGCTTAAACCTATCAATAAGTCTGTCCCCGTTTTTTCGGCCGGAGTATTACGGCGATCCGGCCCCCCGCACGTATAATGTCAGCATTCGTGGCCAATGAATTCTCGCTTTGCCGCCTGCGCTTTTCGTTCCGGGCGGAGGGCCCGGTGCATTTCGCGAAGATGGCGGCAAACACGTTGCGCGGCGCGTTCGGGTATGCCCTGCGCGAGGCCGCCGGCGACGAGTTCAAGGCGATCTTTGCACCGGGCGGCGCGGCGGACGCGCACCCCAGCGGCCTGGCCGATTTGCCGCGCCCGTTCGTTTTCCGCTCGTCGCATCTGGATGGCGTCACCATCGAGCCCGGCCAGTCCTTTTCTTTCGATGTGCACCTGTTTGAGACGCGCCGCCCTCTGGCCGAGATCTTCACGGCCGCCTTCCGGATGATGGCCTGGCGTGGGATTGGCGCGGGATCGAGCCGGTTGGAACTCCTTGAGGCCGGCCAGGTCGACGTGGTCCTCCCGCTGTCGCCGTGCCCGGCGCCGGTAGAGGCCGTGACGGTGGATTTTCTCACCCCCACCGAGCTGAAGTGGCGGGAGCAGGTGGCGTCGGAGCCCCAGTTCCCCGTCCTTTTCGCGCGCGTGCGGGACCGCATCGCCACGCTGCGGAGGCTGTACGGCGGAGGCGCCCCGGATATCGACTTCCGCGCGTTGGGCGAGCGGGCCGCGGCCGTGCGCATGACCGCGTCCGAGATCCGGTTCCTGGAGGCGACGCGCCGCAGTTCCCGCACCGGCCAGCGCCACCCGATTGGCGGTTTCGCCGGCTGGGCCAGCTACGAAGGGCCTCTGGCGGAGTTTCTGCCATGGCTCCAGGCGGCCGCGTTTACCGGTGTCGGCCGCCAGACCACCTGGGGCAAAGGCGAGCTCCGGGTGAGGGTTGGAAAACATTCCCCTTGAACCGCACCCTGTATTCGGATACAGTTACGGAACGGAGGCAAGACAAGACGAATGGCTTTCTGTGCGAGTTGCGGTGCGGAAGCGCCCGGTAACTTCTGTCCAAAATGCGGGGCGCCGATTGCGGCGCCGAGTTCTGGTGCGGGGCAGGGGTCCGCGCCAACTCCCGCGGCCTCGGGCCTGCAGGAGAACGTGGCTGGAGCGCTCTGCTACCTGGTGGGCCTGATTACGGGGATTCTGTTCCTGGTGCTGGAACCCTACAGCAAGAACCCGCGGATCCGGTTTCACGCGTTTCAGTCGATCTTCTTTCATGTTGCATTGATCGGCCTGTGGATCGTCGTGATGATCGTTTCGATGGTTCTTCCCTGGGGGCTGCAAATCATCGTCCACCTGCTGATGCTGGTGGTCTGGCTGGGCGGTTTTGTCCTGTGGCTCCTGCTCATGTTCAAGGCCTACAACAACACGCCACTGGTGTTGCCGATCATAGGGCCGCTGGCGCAGGCGCAGGCCGGCAAATAGGTTCGCACCGATGGGGGCGACAAGCTGTCCCCTTGCACATTCGAGAGGGGCGCCAGCGCACAACGGAGCCTCGGCGGCGGCTCCCTATGCGTGAGGCGGCGCGATTCGCGTCGCTTGCGCTGGCGGGTGACTTGATATGACACGATGCGATTCTAGCTGTGTTCGAGCGCTGGGCCGGGGTGTGCGGCTGGCGCTGCTGCTGGCGCCGGCAACGTTGCTGATGGCGCAAAACGACAACCCCGCCGCCGGTTGCGCCGGGTGCTTCGCCTGCGGCGTGATCCCGATGATCATCATGGTAGCGGTCATCGCGCTGCACATCGCCATACTGGTGTGGGTGGCGCGCGACGCCAAGTCCCGCGGCATGGACAACGCCGTGCTCTGGATGATTCTGGTGCTGCTGACCGGACTAATCGGGCTGGTCATCTACCTGCTCGCGCGCACGCAGGGCAATCTGGTGCAATGTCCGAACTGCCGCAACAATCGGCTGCAGGCCAGCGTACGGTGCCCGCACTGCGGCGCCTGACCTTTTTCCGGCGGCCTGAACCGTACCTCGCGGTTGTGTTGGTGGTGCTGGCGCTGGCGGCCGTGGACAGTCTGCGCCCGGCGCAAAGCCAGGTGACCGCGCGGTTATACATCGCGACCGTTCGCGGTTATCAGCGCTGGGGCCGCCCGGTTACCTCACAGTTTGTGCGCTGCCCCTACCGGCCCACCTGCTCGGAGTATTCGCGCCAGGCGGTGGAGAAGTTCGGGCTGCCGCGAGGCCTGGTGCTTACAGTTGGCCGTCTGGCGACGTGCCGGGGAGGGGTTCCTCAGGGGACGCCGGATCCG
>CAYVPZ010000779.1:0-2495 GCA_964453955.1 uncultured Solibacteraceae bacterium
GCCGACCATCTAAGGAAGGGCTCTTTTTTTGTCCAAAAAATGGGGTCCACCACAGAGAAGCGTTTTCTCACCGTGCGGGCGTACCTCGAGATCGAAGGAACGTGAGAAAGGTCTCGATCTCCCGCCGTGTCTGTCGGTACGTTTGATCGGACTTGGCGACGAGAGGAGAAAGCTTATTCCAGCGCATCGGCGCAATCGACGCTCCGCGAAACAAGTGCCGAAACGCGAGAAACTCGCTCAGGATCGCGACGAGGCCGGGAGTAATAACGGCCGGCCGAGTATCCGTAGGAGCGGCCATTTGGTTAAGTAGCTCCTTATGCCACGCGTCGGAAGAAGGCATTCGTTCGTCGAACTCGCCAGCGATCACCTTCAGGATCTTCTCGATCTCGGTGTAGAAAGAGTGAAGCATGGCGCACGCCGCGGCAGTCTCCATATCTCCCACTTTCGCGTCTGGTGGTTTGGCGATCAGCGGCGACATCTGTTCGCGGACCGTGGCGAATTCATCGAGTCCCAGTTGAATCTTTTCGCAAGATCAGCCGACACGGATTAGCTCTCCACTGCTCAGAAGATGCTGCACCAGGGGGGTGTGATCATCGAGGTCCAGGAGGTCAACGGGCCGTCCGAGGAGGTCGGAGGCTCTGCTGACCGCGGAAAAATACACGCTGGCCGGCAGGCCGGATACTGCCATATCGATGTCGGAATCCGGGCGCAACTCGCCTCTCACCAGCGAGCCAAAAACGAAGACTTGAGAAGCACCCATCGTCCGCAGCAGATTCGCTGCTGCCAGAACCGCCGCGTCTTCGCTGAACGTCGCCAGCATCCACAATCCTAAGGTGGGTTGAGCGAGTCAAGCAGGAACGGCCAGGTCCAACCCTCCGACGTTGGCTATAGCACTGCTCACGCGAGCCCCGTGGTGGCTGCGCTACGCTGACATCCGCACGTTGGGATCACGGCTGCTAGAATCAACCTGATTGTTCCGCAAGGTACTCATCGCCAATCGCGGCGAGATCGCGGTGCGTCTGGTTCGCGCCCTCCGCGAGTTGGGCATCGCCAGCGTTGCCGTCTATTCGGACGCCGACCGCCGGGCGCTGCACGTCCGCCTGGCCGATGAAGCCGCCCACGTTGGCGCGCCGCCTTCGGGCGAGAGCTACCTGCGCATGGACCGCATTCTCGACGCCGCCCGCAGCCACGGCGCCGACGCCATTCACCCCGGCTACGGTTTTCTGAGCGAGAACGCGGAGTTCGCCGCGGCCTGCGAGGACCAGGGCCTGGTGTTTATCGGGCCGCCGGCGCGGGCCATCCGCAGGCTGGGCTCGAAGACGGAAGCGCGCCGGCTGGCGAAGCAGGTGGGTGTGCCCGTGGTGCCCGGGACCGAGGAGCCGGCCACGCACATCGACGACGCGCGGCGCGTGGCCAGCCAGCTCGGCTACCCGGTGATGCTCAAGGCTGCCGCGGGCGGCGGCGGAAAAGGGATGCGCCGCGTCGACTCGGAGCCGGAGCTGGAGGCCGCCGTCCGCGACGCCGCCAGCGAGGCCCAACGCGCCTTCGGCAGCGACGAAATCTACCTCGAGAAGCTCATCGTCAACCCGCGCCACATCGAGATCCAGCTCATCGGCGATCTCCACGGCAACCTCATTCACCTGGGCGAGCGCGAATGCTCCATGCAGCGCCGTCACCAGAAAGTGCTGGAAGAATGTCCCTCGCCGCTCGCGGCCGAGCGGCCCGAATTGCGCGAACAAATGGGCGAGGCCGCGGTACGGCTGGCGCGCGCCGCCGGCTACGCCAATGCGGGCACCGCCGAGTTCCTTGCCGATGCCGGGGGCCGCTTCTACTTCCTCGAGATGAACACGCGCCTGCAGGTGGAACACCCGGTGACCGAGCTGGTCACCGGCCTCGACCTGGTCCATTTACAGTTGCGCGCCGCCGCGGGCGAGCCGCTCGGAATTCGCCAGTCCGATGTGCGCTGGCAGGGCGCCGCCATCGAGTGCCGCGTGTACGCCGAGGACCCCGATCATGCCTTCTTCCCTTCCCCCGGCCGCATCCTCCAACTGCGCGAGCCGGCCGGACCGGGCGTGCGCGTCGATTCGGGCGTCTATGCGGGCTGGGACATTCCTCTCGATTACGACCCGCTGCTGGCCAAACTCACTGTCCACGCACCCGATCGCGCCGCCGCCATAGCGCGGACCCTGCGCGCGCTCGACGAATACGCGGTGACCGGGGTGACCACCAATCTCGCATTTTTCCGCGATCTGTTGCGCGACGAAGCGTTCGCCGCCGGTCGCCTCCACACGGGCTTTCTCGACGAGTTCATGGGCCGGCGCCCGCAACACCCGCCCGACCCGCGCCTGGATTATCTGGCGGCGGCGGTGGCGGCCGTGCACACCCGCGATACCGAGCCCGACCGCGCCGATCCCGATCCCCTCCGCGCGTCCCGCTGGGTGCGCGAAGGACGGAGGTTCATGCTGCGATGAAATGGCACGTCACGGTGGATGCGC
>CAYVPZ010000780.1:0-2488 GCA_964453955.1 uncultured Solibacteraceae bacterium
ATACCCTGCCTGCCGTCCGCGATTGGTTGCGCGCTGGCAATGGCTGCCGCCTGCATCGCGCAGAGCCAGCAGTTTCGTGCGACGCTCGCCGTTGACAACGGCGCCGCCCTCCCCGCCACGCCGCTCTTCGTTGCGCCACCCCCCGGCCAGGATCTGCCTCCCTGCCAGATTGTGGACGCCTTCGCCAACGGCGTGGTCATCTACATCGCCCCGATGTTCGCCGACCCTGGCGCCGGCGATCCCCGCACCCGCCCGCGGGACGACAAATGTGTCATCACCATCCTGCTAAAGGGCTACCGGAAGACCACCGTAACGCTGCACGACGGCGCGGTGATCGTGCTCAAACAGATCGGCGACCCGGAAGGTTCCACCATTTCCGTGACCGCTCTCCATGTCCCCAAGGATGCCGCGAAGGCTTACGACAAGGGCCTTGGAGCAATGGGAGATGGCAAGCTCGGCCCCGCGCAAAAGCAGTTCGAGCGCGCCGTCGCGCTGTACCCGGATTACGCGCAGGCGTGGAGCCAGCTCGGCGAGGTTCTGGAGCAGCAGTCGGAACCAAAGGAGGCGGCCGCGGCCTGCGAACACGCGCTGCAGGCCGACCCCAAGTACATCCGCCCCTATCTGCAGTTGATGCGCCTGGCCGTTTCCGACAAGAGAATGGGGGACGTGGTGGCCCTCGGCTATCGCGCCATGCCACTGAACCCCGTGGAATTTCCCGGGATTTACTACTACGACGCGGTGGCCAGGTACGAGCTGAAACATCTGGACGAGGCCGAGAAAACGGTCCGCCGGGCCATCGAGATCGACAAGACTCACGAGTTCCCGGCCGCCGAAGCGCTGCTGGGCAAGGTGCTGGCCGACAAGGGCGATCCCCACGGCGCGCTGGAGCATTTCACCAAATACGTGCGCCTTGCCCCCAAAGCGGACGATGTGCCCGCCATCCGCCAGCGCATGGCCGAGCTGGAGCGCAGCCTGGCGCAGGCAAAATAGGCGAAAATGGCCGACCAATGGCTTCCACCACAGGCTGCCAGCGGGTCGCGGACGAACCGAGGCACCGATCCTGGCCGCCGATGAACGCGGATAACCAATTCCTTTCCCATCGGCGTTTATCTGCGTTCATCGGCGGCCAACTACGTTCCGTCCTGGTACAATCGAGACTGATCGTGTTTTGAGCGTATATGGCCGATCCTCAACCGGCACAAGCCAGCATTGCACCACTGCGGGAAGCCTTCGCCGACCTGCGCAACACCGCGCGCGAGCAGATGGTCGCAGCGTGGCAGATTCACATCGAGCAACTGCAGGAGCAACTCGCCAGCGCCTGGCCGGACCGTATCGCATGGATTTTCGAGGAGCGTTTCCGCGAACTGCAGGCGCGCATCGAGGGGCAGTATCGCGCCTCCGTCGGCGAGCAGGTGGCGGCCGCGCTCGGGGACTCCCGCCTCAACGTGCGCCGCGACTTCGCCGACAAACTCAACCAGTCCATGCGCCGGCTGCGCACCTTTGAAAGCGACGCGCAGTGGGCCTCCGCCGTGCTGGACGCCACCGAATCGTTCTGCGATCGCGCGGCGCTGTTCACGCTGAACGGTTTGAATCTGCATCTGGAAGCCGTGCGCGGCATTCCCCGGCCGGCCGAAATCGCCGACGTGCCGCTCTCCGACGCCCCCGCGTTCGCCTCCGTCGTGGCCACTTCCGACGCCATGGTGGCCCTGCGCACGCGCGGCGAACTATCGGACCCTCTGGCCGGCTTGTTTGGCGAAGAACCCGCCTCGCGCTGCCATCTTTTCCCGCTCGCCACCCGCGAGCGCGTGCTGGCCATACTGTATGCGGATTCCGCCGGCCCCATGGAGACCAGCGCCATCGAGCTGGTGGCCGGGCTCGCCGGATCCGTGCTCGAAAGCCTCGCCGCCCGCGCCGCCTCTCCGGGGCAGCTCGTCCGCATTTCCACGGGCGACCGCATTGGAGCCGGCATCGGCGCGTGGTTCGAGCTCAGCCGCCCGGACCAGGAACTGCACGTCAAGGCGCAGCGGTTTGCGCGCGTGCAGGTGGCGGAGATGCGGCTGTACAAGTCCGACGCCGTGAAGGACGGCCGTGCCCGGCGCGATCTCTACGGCGCGCTGCAGGCGGAAATCGACAAGGCGCGCGAGGTTTTTCAGAGAGATTACCTAACGGCAACGCCTACCATGGTCGATTATCTTCATTTGGAGCTTGTTCGCACGCTGGCTAACGATGAAGCGGAGCTGCTTGGGCGGAGTTATCCCGGATCGCTGGCGTAGGCGCGGGGCAGGGCCTCTGGCCGCTGTTCTCGCCCTGGCCGCCGCCGGGAGTGTCCTTCCGCGCGCCGAAGCCCTCGACACCCTCTCCGACGCGTATCGCGAAAAGCCCTCGCCGGCCACTCGCGCCGCAGTTGTTCGCTTCGCCGGCGCGCACCCGAAGGATCGTGAAGGCGCCCTGGCGCTTCTTGCGCTGGGCGCGGTGGAAGTGGACCAGA